>JAJFGM010000793.1 GCA_021776145.1 Kiloniellaceae bacterium
TTGGTCACCGGCCGGGCCGACATGGAGCGCGCACTGGACATCATCGAGGACTGCCTGCAAGAGGTGGGCCGGGCCTAAACAAATTGAACGCTGGACCCCTCGCATCAGGGGTGCGCGTTGTAGGCGTCGAAGTCGTCATCCGCCGCAAGCTGACGGGACGCCGGATCGTCACCGGGATACTCATCGAGTTCGATGACGTTGCGATCCGGGTCTCGGATGAAAATCGCGTTCATGTCCTTGAACGAGAATCGCCCGGTGACCGCGATCCCCCGCGCCGCCAGGAAAGCCTCCGTATCCGCGAGAGAGCCAATTTTGAGGGCCATGTGGGTAATGCCCGTGTGTTTGCGGTCGATGTCCATCAGGACGTTCTCGTCGCTCTCCTCGCTGCTCGGCCCGAGAAGATTGAGCACGACCCCGGAGGGGTGTTGCAGCATGATCGGGTGGCCTTTTTCAAAGCCGGCATCGAAGATCAATGCGAAACCCAAGGTCTCGTAGAAGGCCGTGGCGCGATGTTTGTCGCGCACGCGAATACCGATGTGGTCAATTTTCTCTATCCCGATCAAGGCGGTACCTTCTCCAGCGTATCGAGCCGGCGTATCGAGGTATTGGAGTTTCAACGCTTCGCCATGAAAACACAGCCATGCGTGCCTTGGAAGGCGGCAGGCAGCGGACAGTACTAGCGGCCGCTGCGTCGTAACACTGCGAAAGACAGGTGGCGACGGTGCCGGCTTTGGTCTATGTCCGATATCGAGACGGGGTCATGGCTTGCCGCCCTGTCGCTCGCCGCCCTGTCGCTCGCCGCCCTGGGCCATGTGGAAGCAGAGCGAGGGAAAGGATAAATGACCGAAAACTCGTGGCTGTTTTTTCTCGCGGCGTCGCTGCTGGTGATCGTCTCTCCGGGGCAGGACATGGTGCTGGTGCTGTCGCGCGGCGTCAGCCGTGGCGCCGCCGCCGGGATCGCGACAGCGGCCGGGGTCAGCACGGGACTCTTGGGCCACAGCCTTTTGGCGGGGCTCGGCCTTGGCGCCCTGCTGCGCACGTCGGAGACGCTGTTCCTGGGCCTCAAGGTGGTCGGCGCGGCCTATCTCGCCTATCTCGGCCTGCGCCTGATCCTCAATGCCGCCAGCAGCCTGCAACTGCAGGCCGCGGCCGGTCAGTCGCGGCGGCGGATGTTTTTCGAGGGCGCGCTGTCGAACCTGTCGAACCCCAAGGTCGCCGTCTTCTACTTCGCCTTTCTGCCGCAGTTCGTGCCGGCGGCGGCGCCGAATTCGACCCTGATGATCTTCACGCTCGGTGTCGCCTTCGCGGCGCTGACCTTCCTCGTCAAGGGGCCCGTCGGCTACTTTGCCGGCGTGCTTTCGGGCTGGCTGCGCGCCCGACCCAAAGTCCTGGCCTGGATCTATCGCAGCAGTGGCGCCGTCCTTGTTGGGCTTGGCCTGCGACTGGTCCTCGAAGAACGCGGGTGACGAAGCACGGAATGACGCTGGAGCTGGAGAGCCAACGCCTGCTGCTGCGGCCCTTGGCGGAAAGCGGCGGAAATCTCGGGCGGGGGATCCTGTTGCCGCTGCCGGTCGAGAAAGAGAAGCGCGATTGGGATCAGATCTAGGTGGACGCCTGGCTGCAGGCGGAAATAGAGGACGGCTATCTGCTGAAACCTTCGGCCTGGGGCCGCGGATATGCAACGGAGATCACCAAACGGCTGCTGCGATTTGCCTTCGAAGAAACACCCTTGGCCGAGGTCGTTGGCGTCATCGACGTCGATCACGTTGCGTCCGGCAAGGCCCTGCGCAAGGCTGGCCTGTCCGACATCGGCTTGCGCCGGGCTTATGCGACGGAGGTACGAGGGTTTCGCGTCACCCGTGATGCGTGGCTGCGGCAGACCGGCCTGGAGTGAGGTCACCACAAGACCGCATGGCCGCCCAAGGGCGTCAACGGGTCGGCGCGGCGTGTTGTCGCTATGGCGCCGTCGCGCGCTGTATTTGGGCACATCGCCACTCTCTGGCTGGAAGCGGGCGCTAGACGCTCCCACACGCTCGCCAGCAGCTTTTTTTATGCGATCTCCAGGGCACATGAAGTCTGTGTCCCGCAAAAGCGCAAAGAGTCATTCTCGTCGCCCTTATGCCTCAACCAACAGTACAGACGGCCCGCATCCGCAGAACACCTGAGCAGCACGCTCTGGTGCCTATCATTATTGATAGGTCGCATGAGTGAAAAAATAGCCGACGAGATATCTAAATAATTCACCCAGTAGGTGAAGCACCGTTTCACAAATATTTCATTTATAGCGAATACAATAAGTTGTTTCGTTGAGGATCGCTAAATCTGCTGTTCTTTGGACGGTCCGGACATCGTCTCCTGGCGCGCGGCGGTCGAGTTGCCGTCAGCTCCGAACACGGCAGAAAAGCGGGCAAAGTCGATACCGAGCACAAACGCTGACATGTGCGCATGAACACAAGTGCTGCTGAAACCGACTCTATCGGAAAAAGATCCCTGTCATGAGAATCTCGCGCGTCTTACCGCTTCGCACAATTCGGGCAAGAATTCTTGTCATTGTCATCGGCTGCATGAGCTTGGGCTTTGCGGTGAGTTACGGCTTTACCACTGTGCGCGTATATCAGGTTATCGAAGCGCGCGAGACGAACTTGCAGCTTGAACGGACCAGAATTCTATCAAATCAGGTTCGCGACGATGTTCTGCGGCGGAAATCGGAAACCATCCCTGACGTCCTAAGTCCCTATCTGCGTAACCCCGAATTTGAAATTCAAGGTATCAGAATTTGGGCGAGCGGCAACGAAGAGCTATATCGTTTCGACGCACCGGAGATTCAATCTAGTTTGGATGGAAGCTATCTGGACTCGCTTCGTAGCCCGCTCGATATTGGAGAGGGACTGAATCGCATAGCTTTCGGCTATCATATTTCTGTGGTGCCGGTATTCTCAAAAAATTACGGCGAACCGATTGGTCGTATGGTCGTCGTCTGGAGCACAAAGAAGTTGACAGAGAGATTCCAGGAAATTTTTATCTTCGGAATCGCGATTGCATTACTTCTGATCGGCGCGCTGATTGGCCTCATGCTCGTATGTATAAATCGTACAATCAGCACGCCCCTGAGTCGACTGACCGAAACAATGATCGAAGTGTCAAAAGGCGACAAGACGATCTCCGTTCCCTATGCAGATCGCACTGACAACATCGGCGATATAGCGCGAACGGTTAAGCGCTTTCAACTTAGCGTCGAGCTTATTGACCGCATAACTCGGGAGCATCGAGAGCAGGCTCAACGCCTCTCGGACGCCTTGGACAAAGAGAAGGAATACAACGCTCTTCAGCGGCAGTTTGTCGAAATGGCTTCGCATGAATTCCGCACGCCGCTTGCGATCATCGACGGCACGTCGCAGCGAATTGAACGGCGCGCCGATAAGATGGACACCGAGGAAATCTTGGGCCGAGTGCGCAAGATCCGCGATGCCGTCCAACGCATGATGGTTCTTATAGAAAGCACGTTGAGTGCCGCGCGTCTTGAAGCCGGGTCCATCGAAGTTAGCCCCGAGGAGATCGATTTGAAAGATCTGCTCCAACGTCTTTGCGAGCAACAGCGTGGTATCAGTAAGGGACACGAAATAAACGCCGATTTCGAGAAACTTCCCCAATCTATATATGCCGACCCAGCTCGTGTTGAGCAAATTTTTGCCAACCTTCTTTCTAATGCAGTGAAATACTCTCCTGACAATCCGGTAATAAACATCTACGGAGAGGTGATCGGGAACGACGCAGTCGTCATGGTGCAGGACCACGGTCTTGGGATCCCAAAACAAGATATACCGAAAATGTTCGAGCGGTTTTTTCGCGCCTCGACATCGTCAGGTATCGCTGGAACGGGGATAGGTCTCAACTTGGTCAAACAGCTTGTCAAACTTCATGGGGGAAGGGTGGAACTGTACAGTGTGGAGGGCGAAGGCTCGATCTTTACCGTATATCTACCTGTCGCCGGACCGGTGGTTGATAGCGAACCCGAAGCACACGGCGAAGATAATTATGAAGACCCCTTTGCCGTTGTAAGAGGCATGGCGATGTAAGTGCCTGGCCCCGTTGTAGGTAAGAATGGAATGCGTGAATGGCAAGAATAGTATGTGTGGAAGATGATCCAATGATCCGCGAGGATTTGGTGCAGGAACTGCACGATGCGGGCCATGATGTCCGGTTCGCCGCAAACGGCAAAGTTGGCCTGGATCTCGTCAACTCGTTTCAGCCGGAGCTGATCCTGAGCGACTACCTTATGCCGGTTATGTCCGGCGAAGAACTGTTGCGTAGCGTGCGCCAGGAAAGTGAACGGTTTAACCGGATTCCCTTCGTGTTCCTGTCGGCGAATACGAAACTTCCGGCCGGTGGGGATGAGCACGGACCCGGAACCACGGTCTATTTGAGAAAGCCGGTCGATTTTGACGAGCTTATGACCACGATCGATAGTTTGCTTGGCCAGGGCGTTCACATCCGGTCTTAGCCAGCAGCGGCAATTCAGAAAGAGGAACCCGATTGATGGCTACGATACTGTGCATCGACGACGAGTCTGATCTCAGAAATGATGTGATAGAAGAGCTTCAGGACAGCGGCTACGAGACGCTCGAGGCCGTCAACGGCAAGGACGGATTGGAGATTATTCTGCGGGACCAGCCGGACCTGGTTCTCTGCGACGTGACCATGCCGGTGATGAATGGCCATGAGCTGATTCGAGAGCTGCGTCAAAATCATCCGGCCTTCGCCAACCTGCCCTTCATCTTTCTGAGCGCCCTGGCAGACAGGGATGCCCAATTGAAGGGACGGGCCGAGGGCGGCGACGACTATATGACCAAGCCCGTCGATTATGAGCTACTCTTGGCGACGGTGGGTGCGCGCCTGCGGCAGGTCGAGCGTATGGAGGTGCATAAGGAAGAGCAGATGGTGCGCCTTTACAAGGCGGTAGCGGTGGAGCCGAGCAAATGGGAGGAGTTTAGCGCGCGCGAATCGATTGGCAACATGACCGATGCCGCCGAAATCCCTCCGCAGGCGGTAGAGGCTCCCGAGACAAAAAACGACTGCGGCGAAACCTTCTCGGAGGCGGTCGCTGAAGCAATGCAAAGCGAATCCAAGTCCCTGATTGCCGGACGCGTACAGCTGGTTGGCTTGAATGAAGTCAAAAAGTCTCTTGGCGACAGCTGGCAAGGCATGGCGGAAAAAGCCTACGAAATTGCCGAGAAAACAATTCGCCGGCACCTCGACCCGCGCGATATCCTGCGCAAAGACAAGAATGGCGACTTTGTTGTCTGTTTCGCCGACTTGAGCGAGCAGGAGGCAGCTTGCAAGGCGCAACTCATAAAACACGAGGTTGGGGAAAAGTTGCTCGGTACGCAGGCCGGTGAGTTGGGCCTGGATTCCGCGCAAATAGAAGCTGCCACGATGCAGAGTATTTCCCAGGTCGACGCAGAATCGCACGAGTTGGATCTCAAAGACGCGAAGGTCAACAGTGGCAACGATGCCTTTGACCTCATCAATGCCAAGCTGCAGGCCGCGGCGCAGCGGGCCGGCGAACTGGCGAAAGACCTGCTAAAGGAATTAATCGACACGGCGACATTGGAATTGCGAGCCGTGAAGATGAAAAATCGTTCGCCGGCACCCTTTCAATTGAGCGAGTTCGACAAGAATTCGCGCGCCAAAATACAGAAAATCCTGTCCTTCGGAAACGATCCGGTATCGATTCAGTGCGAACTTGACATGTTGCACTTGTCCAAGGCTTCGGAGGCGCTGGTCGAGGCCATGGCATCCGGTGAAACCGGGATGACGACGATCGGAGTGCATTGTTCGACTCTCCTGAACCGTCGGTATCTGGAACGCTATCGCCAGCTCTGCGAGTCGCTTCCCGACGCTCTGCGGCACGCCCTCGTCATCGTGGTTAGGGATATTCCAGAAGATCTTCATGCCCCGCGAACCCATGAGGTCATCAACCAGATCAGGCCATTTGCACGTGTCCTTGCCCTTGAGGTCCGCAGCTTGTCGATGCACCAAATCGATCCCGAAACCACACGCGCGCCGATCGTGGTGCTGGAAACCGCGGGTATCAAGCAACTTCTCACCCAGGACGCACAGGAAATGCGACAGTTTTTCAGCGCAATTCACGGGAAGCGTGCCAAGGTTCTGATTGAGAATCCACCCAAGGTGGAAGCCGTGGAAGACCTGTGGCGGGCCGGTGCCGATTTCATTGCTTCCGAACGCAAATAATGCCGACCCCGGACCGGTGGCCGTGCTGGAGCGCGGGCTGATTCGGAGTTCCGCCAGACGGTTTGGCTTCTTGTCGAGTCGGGCTCAGCCCTGCGGCACGCGTGTGCTTTACGGCCGCGCTTCGAGGCCGGCGCGGCCGGGATGCTCGACCTGAAGCCGTGCCGCCGGCGCCTTAGGTTGGCGACAGCACGTGGACGACGCGGCTGGCGATCATGTCCTTCACCTTGGCGGCATAGGCGGCCATGTGCGGAGCGGCGGCGTGCGCCTTGAGGGCGTCGAGGCTTTCCCACTTCTCGACGACGACAAAGGTGTCGTCGCCGGCCGGTGTCTGCAGACCGCCGACCCCGGGGGTATCGATGGTCGGGCCGTATTCGATGCAGCCGTCTTCGGCGTGCACCGCCGGCAGGTTGGCGCGGAAGTGTTCGAGGATCTCGTCGCGCCGGCCCGGCTTGGCGGTGATGAAGGCGACGACGTGTACGGTCTGCATGAAGCTTCTCCCTTTGATGCATTCGGTGGCTGGCTCTGCTGCGGCAGACGTTACTGCGAGACCGCTATCTCGGCAATGGCTGGCCACGACCTCGGGACGACGCTCATCGTTCAAGAAAATGCGCTACGTCAAGGCATGGTGGCCCAGAATTGAATAGCCTGGACCGATCTCAATCTGCGAATCGGAGGCGAGCATGAGCGGTATCGAGAGGATGGTACGTCGAGCTTTGACGATGGCGCTGGCGGCAACGGTCCTGTTGCTTGCCAATGCGGCGGCTGCGGACGAGGGCATGATCGCGCACGGCGGTAAGCTCTACGACAAGTGGTTCAAGGTGGCCATGGCGCCGACGCCGGAGGACACACACATGTCCTGGCCGGCCTCCAATACCAAGAAAAAGGGCGACGCCACGCACCGCTGCAAGTCCTGTCACGGCTGGGACTACATGGGCAAGGACGGCGCCTATGCCTCGGGTTCCTACCAAACCGGTATTTCCGGTCTGCGCGGACATGCCGGTGGCGACGCGGCGAAGGTGATCGCGGTCATGCGCAATCCGATGCACGGCTTCGGCGGCAAGATGAGCGATGCCGACATGACCGCCCTGGCCATGTTCGTCACCCAGGGTCAGATCGATATGGACAGCTATATCGACCGCGCGACGAATAAGGCCAAGGGCGACGCGGCCAAGGGCAAGGACTATTTCACGACGCTCTGCGCCAACTGTCATGGCGACGACGGCAAGCTGCCCAAGGACATGCCGGCCCTGGGCGGCCTTTCGAACAAGAACCCCTGGGAGGTCATGCACAAGGTGCTCAACGGCCAGCCCGGCGAAAAGATGCCGGCGCTTCGGGCCCTGCCTATGCAAGTCACAGCGGACGTTACCGCCTATCTGCAAACGCTGCCCAAGGACTAGGCGCCGCGTGCCCCACGCGCGCCGGGTTGCCGGCGGACGTGGGGAGCGGGGCTGCTGAATTATGCGATTCATAGCGAATTTGTGGCGCTGGTTCGCCGCTCCGACCCGGCGTTTCGGCTGGGGGCCGCTTTTTGTCGCCGGCGGCATGGCGGGGATCGTCTTCTGGGGCGGTTTCAACACCTACATGGAGTATACCAACAGCCTGGAGTTTTGCGTCTCTTGCCATGAGATGCGCGATTTCGTTTACGAGGAGTACAAGACCTCACCGCATTATCGGAATGCCTCGGGCGTGCGCGCCGTCTGCGCCGACTGTCACGTGCCGCGCGAATGGACGCCCAAACTGCTGCGCAAGATCAGGGCGAGCAACGAGCTCTATCACAAGCTGACCGGCAGCATCGACAGCCGCGAGAAATTCGAGGCCAGGCGCCTTGAACTGGCGGAACGTGTCTGGGCCGAGATGGAAGCCAACGATTCGCGCGAATGCCGCAACTGCCATTCCTACGACGCCATGCACTTCGACAAACAGGAACGACGGGCGGCGGACAAGATGCGCGATGCCGTGCGGCAGGGGAAGACCTGTATCGAGTGCCACAAGTTCATCGCCCACAAACGCCCGGCCGACTATGAAGACGACGACGATTGAAGCCGCCGGCCGGCCCTCGACCGGCAGCCTCCAGTGTTCTGATCCTGAAATTCAAGTGATTGAATTTCAGGATCAGAACACTAAACATCTGATTCTAGTGTGATTCAGCCCCCGATATACGGCACATATAATGAGCCGTATATCGGAACCATCACACTAAACCTCCAGCTCGACCCACACCGGCTGGTGATCCGAGCCTTGCGCGTCGTTGTCGATGCGCGCGGCGCGCACGCAATGCGCCAGGTTCGCGCTGACGTAGACATAGTCGATGCGCATGTCGTGGTGGGTGTCGTTCTCCGGGTAGAGCGGGCAGGTGAAGCCCTCGTCCTCGGCATGGCCGGCGCGCACCCAGGCATCGGCGAAGCGGTCGCGGGTCGCGACGCGGCCATAGACCGGATCGACCTCGCCGGTCATCAGCGTGTACTCGGCGTGGCTGGGCTCGAAGTTGAAGTCGCCCATGACAACCGCGCGATCGGGAACCGGCGGGCTTTGCAGGCCGTTGCGCTCGGCCCAGCTGTTGATGCCGTCGACGGACGCGCCGCTCATCGGGCCGTCGCGGTGCAGGCGCAGCAGCTCCGTCACCTGCAGGGCGCGCTCGCGGTTGGAGAGGGCGCTGAGGTGGACCGAGAAGAGCCGCAAGGGGCCGCCGTCGCTCTCGACGATGCCTTCGAGCGCGGCGCGCTGCGAGGTCTGGCCGTCGATGGCGGAGAGTTTGGGCAGCAGGAAGAGGCGCGAGGAAAGGATCGGACGGCGCGCCAGCAGCATGTTGCCGAACTGCATGCGCCGATTGACGACCCAGCCGTCTTTGCCGACCTCGCTGCAGTCGAGATCGACGCCGGCGCCATAGACCCAGTAATATTCGGGCAGCAGCGCCGCCAGCTCGGCCGGCTGATCCTCGGCCCCGGTCATCGGCATGTTGCGCACGACCTCTTGCAGGGCGATGACGTCGGCACCGTCGACCGCCCGGGCGATGCGGGCGAGGTCGGTTTGGCCGTCTTTTCCGACGCCGTATTGGATGTTGTAGGTGACCAGTTGCATGGGGCGGAGCGCTCCTTGCCAAGAATTCGCGGTGCGCGTGGGTTTGCCGCAGCGGAAAGATGTAAAGCCGCCACTTGCCCTTGTCACCACTCCGTCGGCGGAATCGGCTTGTTTTCCAAGAGGATCTGAAGCTAGAGGGAAAACCGGCCGATCAATTCAAGTATTGTTTGTAATGCGACGCATTTTCGTTTGAATTGGAGGCGCCATGTCGATCCGCCGTCTCAAAACCCTGATCGCGGTTGCCGAAAAGGGGACCTTTGCCGCCGCCGCCGAGGCGGTCTTCCTGTCGCAGGCCGCGGTTTCCATGCAGATGAAGACACTGGAGGCGGAGTTCGGGGTCGAGCTCTTCGACCGCAGCAAGCGGCCGCTGGCCCTCAATCCCGCCGGTCATGCCCTGGTGCCCAAGGCGCGCGAGGCCTTGCGGGCCTATGAGAGCCTCGGTCGCTCGGCGACCGCGGAGCTGGCCGGCGAGCTGACCCTGGGGGCGATTCCCACCACCATGGCCGGTCTGGTGCCCAAGGCGGTGGCGGCCCTGCGCCGCGGCTACCCGGATTTGCATCTGCGCGTCGTGCCCGGCCTGTCGGCCGAGCTGATGGCGCAGGTCGACCGCGGGCATCTCGACGCCGCCATCATCAGCGAACCCCATCACCCGCACCCGCAGATGGCGTGGACACGCTTCGCCGCCGAGCCGCTCATCGTCCTCGCACCGCTCGACGCGCCGGAGTCGACACCCAAGGCGCTGCTTGAGGCGCATCCCTTCATCCGCTTCAACCG
>JAJFGM010000794.1 GCA_021776145.1 Kiloniellaceae bacterium
GGCGGCCCTAGAGACCAAGGCTCGGGAAGCTATTCTTCTGGATTACGATACCGGCACGATCCTCATGGAAAAGGATGCCGATGCCTCGATGCCACCGGCGTCTATGAGCAAGGTGATGACGATCTTCATGGTCTTCGAGCACCTGCGTGAGGGCCGCCTGTCGCTCGAGGATCGTCTGCCGGTCAGCGAAAAGGCATGGCGCAAGGGCGGCTCGAAAATGTTTGTCGAGGTCGGTGACGAGGTCGCGGTCGAAGACTTGCTGCGCGGGGTCATAGTGCAGTCGGGCAACGATGCCTGTATCGTGCTCGCCGAAGGCCTGGCCGGCAGCGAAGAGGCCTTTGCCGAGGCAATGACCAAGAAGGCTAGGGAGATTGGCATGACCGGCAGCACCTTCGCCAACGCAACGGGCTGGCCGGATCCCAATCACCGTATGACTGCCCGCGACCTGGCGATCTTGGCAACGCATGTGATCCGTGACCATCCCGACTACTATCATTATTTTTCGGAACGCGAATTTGTCTGGAATGAAATCCGCCAGGGCAATCGCAACCCGCTGCTCTATAAGAACATCGGCGCCGATGGTCTGAAAACCGGGCATACCGAGGAAGCGGGCTATGGCTTGACGGCCTCGGCGATGCAGAACGGCCGTCGCCTGGTTCTTGTCCTCAACGGCTTGGAGAGTGTTCGGGCGCGATCTGAAGAAGGCGCGCGCCTGCTTTCCTGGGGATTTCGCGAATTTGAAAACTACGCAATTTTCTCGGCTGGCGACCAGGTTGACGAGGCGGCGGTCTGGCTCGGCGAAGTGAAGACCGTGCCGCTTGTTATCAGCCAGGACTTGAAGGTCACGCTGCCGCGTACCGCGCGCAACGATATGAAAGTCGCGGTGGTCTATGATTCGCCCGTGCCGGCGCCGATCCGGCAAGGCCAGACGATCGCGCGTTTGCGTGTGTCGGCACCAGGAATCGACGACGTCGAGATTCCCCTCGAAGCCGCGGCGCCTGTCGATCGACTTGGGCCTTTCGGGCGCATTTTCGCCAGCCTCAAGTTCCTCGTTTTCGGATCTCCCTAGGGTTCGATGGCGACCGGCAAATTCATCACGCTGGAAGGGGGCGAGGGCGCCGGGAAAACGACCCAGATCCGGCTGTTGGCCGAGCGACTGTCGGCCAATCACCAAGTCGTGGTGACGCGCGAGCCCGGCGGCAGTCCGGGGGCCGAGGACATTCGCCGACTCTTGGTTACCGGTGACCCGGGACGCTGGCAGGCGATGACCGAAACTCTGCTGCATTTCGCCGCACGCCACGATCATCTGTGCCGCGTCATTCGTCCCGCGTTGGCGGCGGGTAAATGGGTGATTTCAGACCGCTTCGCCGACTCGACCCTGGCCTATCAAGGCTATGGACACGAACTGGGTCGCGATGTCGTTGACCGACTTTATCAACTGGTGATCGGCGACTTTAAGCCCGATTTGACGTTGATCCTGGACATTCCCGTAGAACTTGGCCTCGCCCGCGCCAAGGCACGGTCTGGTGGCGAGGATCGGTATGAGTCAATGGATCAGGCGTTTCACCTGCGCTTGCGCCAAGGTTTTCACGAGATTGCCCGGCTAGAGTCCGGGCGTTGCGTGATTGTTGATGCCAGTGGTTCGGTCGAATCGGTCCAAGGTCTCATTCTGGCCGCCCTGAACAGACACCTGGCGGACGCCAACGGATGACCGGCGAAGCGGCGGACTATCCGGCCCCCCGGGAAAACCCTGATTTGCGCGGCCACGGCGATGCCGAACAGGCTTTCCATCGTGCCTTTGACTCCAGGCGCTTGCCGCACGCCTGGCTCATCACCGGCGTGCGTGGCATCGGCAAGGCGACGTTGGCTTACCGTTTTGCCCGCTTTGTCCTCTCTGGCGGTGGCGGTGGGCTGTTCGGCGGCATCGTCGATGATCTCGGGGTCGACACAGAACATCCGGTGTTCCGCCGTGTCGCCAGCGGCGGCCACAGCGACCTCATGGTTTTGGAACGGCGGCCCGACGAAAAGGGCAAGCTGCCGAGCGTTATCCAGGTCGGCGACGTCCGCAAGGCAGTCAACTTCCTGCAACTGACGGCGGGTGAGGGGGGCTGGCGGGTTCTTATCGTTGATTCCGCGGATGAAATGAACGTCAACGCCGCCAACGCCTTGCTCAAGGCCTTGGAAGAACCACGCAACAAGACCCTGCTTCTACTGGTTAGCCACGCACCGGGTCAGCTTCTGCCGACCATTCGTTCGCGGTGCAGCCACTTGGCGCTCTCGGTGTTGTCGGAAGCCGATGTCTTGGCGCTGCTCTTGCGGTATCGGCCCACTCTGGCGCCGGAAGACGCCACGGCCTTGGCGCGGCTCGGCGCCGGGTCGATTGGCCATGCCTTGGCGCTTGCCGAAAGCGGGGGCCTCGACCTCTATCGCGAGATGGTGGCAATTCTCGCAAGCCTGCCCCGGCTCGACGTGCCGCGCCTGCATGCATTTGGCGACAAGTTGGCGCGCGGCCAGGACGGCGCGGCCTTCGCCACCGGGATGTCACTGCTGATCTGGTGGCTCGGCCGCATGCTGCGCACGGCCCCGCTCGGTGCACCGCCGGCCGAAGTTGTCGAAGGCGAGGCGGAACTGATGACCCGGTTGTCGAAGCAGGGCAATCTTGAACAATGGCTTGACGTGTGGGAGAAGATCAGCCGCATTTTCAGGCAGGCGGAGCGGGTCAACTTGGATCGAAAGCAAGTCGTGCTCAGTGCCTTTTTGACAATCGAAGCCCTTTGAAGGCAAGTGTGAGGCGCCCAGTGTGCGGCGCCCAGTATGCGGCACCGGCGTTGAGCCATACTTTGGAACCCTCATGCTGAAGTCACATCTTTAGGGTCTACTGCGAAACAGACCCAGCGATCCGCCGGCCTCGGTCACCGGCAATGAGGAGAACCCGATGAGCGGGGCTAAGAACGCCTTCTACATCACCACGCCGATCTACTACGTCAATGACGCGCCACATATCGGGCATGCCTATACGTCCTTGGCCTGCGATGCTTTGGCGCGCTTCAAGCGGCTGGACGGCTATCGCGTGCACTTCCTGACCGGCACCGACGAGCACGGCCAGAAAGTCGAGAAGTCGGCCATGGCCGCGGGTATTGATCCACAAGCCTTCACCGATGAGGTCTCGCTCAAGTTCCGCAATCTCTCGTCGCTGTTGCAGCTCTCCAACGATGATTTTATTCGCACCACCGAGGCGCGGCACAGACTCTCATGTCAGGCGATCTGGCAGCGGCTGGTGGAGGCCGGCGAGATTTATCTCGGCAGCTATAGCGGCTGGTACGCAGTTCGCGACGAAGCCTTCTACACCGAAAGCGAACTGACGAAAGACGAGGCCGGTCGCATGATCGCGGCCTCCGGCGCCGAATGCGAGTGGGTCGAGGAGCCATCCTACTTCTTTCGTTTGTCGGCTTGGCAGGATCGCTTGATCGAACACTATGAGAAAAACCCCGACGCCATCGGACCGGACAGTAGGCGCAACGAAGTCTTGAGCTTCGTCCGCGGCGGTCTCAAAGATCTCTCGGTCAGCCGCACCACCTTCAAATGGGGAGTGCCGGTTCCCGACGACC
>JAJFGM010000795.1 GCA_021776145.1 Kiloniellaceae bacterium
GGCGCCACGCGCTCCTTGCCCTGGCAAAAATCCGCCTCCGCCGAGACCGCAACCTGAATCTCAACAGGCCCTAGCCCCTTTTGCATATCAAGATATCATTGCAGTCCAACCGGCCATCTCACTCAGCGCCTCGGACCCGGCCTCATGATCAACGAAGAAGCCGCATAGCAAGCTGAACAGCAAAAGGATCGCTGCTTGATCCCAACTCGTAATCACATTGGCGAAAACTGGGTCCCATCGCAGCACAGCGACGAAGACAGTGCCGAGAGCACTGAAGAACAGAAGTTTGCTGATGACCGGCGCAACAAATGGGCTGGGGAACAGGGAGCCGACGCTCCCTCAACCAGCTTCTTGGCCTTGCGGGCTGGCCGGTGCAGAGGTCTCGATTTGGATCTTGGGTCGATTACCGCCCATCAATTTCAAGCCGAGACAGGACTGTCGCATGCGATCGTGTCAGCTGTCGCGCCGTTCTTGCGTCTTCTGGCGCAGCGGGTGCAGGAGGCTTTTAAAGCCTTGATTGCGGATCACCGCGAGAACTTCCACGCGGGTCGCGGCGAGCTGGCTGAACTTGCCCTCGAACAGAGCGCCCGCGTTTCCACACAACCAAGACCCACTGCAGACCTGAAGCAGGCAAAAGCGACCGATACGGTTGTAGCGTCGAAAACCCCGTTCGGCCCGCTCAAAAAAGGCACGGCGCCGGTCTCAATGAATTGGGATGAAATCTGGACGAAATCTCAAGCTGGTCTTCAAGCTACAGGTTTGAATTGGCCGTAGTCTCCCTCCGGTTCCCCGAAAACATCCACTGGAGGACAGAAGAAATGTATGAGATCGAAAAGCGATTTTTCAACAAAGACGAATCCCTCAATATTGAACTGGCCATGGCGGCGGGCCGCCAAGCGCGCTCCCAACACCTGCGCGAGGGCATCCGCATTGTCGGTGACATGGCAGTAAGGCTGATTCAATGCATCCGGTGCGCGGCTGCGCAGAGGATTTGCCGGGCGTTTGACGTGCGCTCGTGAGGCGCGGGACTATATTGGGAGTATTTCCAGGATGGTACCGAGATGGCAGGGGATGAAGGCGGCATGGATAAGCGGTCGAACAGGCTCATCGAGTTCGCCACTTTTCTGATCGATCTCGATGCGGCCGAGATCAGGCGGAACGGCGAAGCGGTGAAGGTTGAGCCTCAGGTGTTCGACCTCATTGCGCTCATCTGTTCCAACCCGGGGCGGGTGGTCGGGCGAGACGAGATCATCGAGAAGGTCTGGCAGGGCCGTATCGTATCAGATTCGACAATTGCGACGCGCATGAATTTGGCACGAAAGGCGCTGGGCGATGACGGAACGGCTCAGAAAATCATCAAGACTATTCGCGGACGAGGTTTCCGCCTGGAGGCGAGACCGCTCTCGGACACGGAGGCCGAAGACCGATTTGTTATAAGTTGTACTCCCCATGGTTATTCGCTTCTGATGGCGACACGCGGCACGGAAGGCACGCGCCAAGTCTGGAGAGATTCTTTGCCAACCTTCCTGGCCGAGGCGGCGGGCCAGCATTCCGCATTGACCAACACCAAACATTCTGCCGAGTTCGCAAGCGCACTTGAGGCTCTAAGCTGTGCGGTGACTCTGCGGGCGGCCATTGCTCAACAGTGCAAGACCTTGGCTCCCGAGGAACAATGGTCCGCGAAGATTGGCATCGGTCATGGCCTGGGAAGCGACAATGCCGCCTATGCGAGGGCTGGTCGCTTGGATGCCGCGGCCCCGCCGGGCGGTCTTTGCATGACTGGCCGTGTCATGGACCAGGTCGCGGGTCATTTCGACCTGAGCGTCGAGGCGCTGGCGCTGGACGCGGTCTCCGGGGAGAGCGCCGCGTTCATGATAACGAGGATTGGGGAGATAGACCTCACCGCGCCCGACGGGGTTCATACGCCGCAGACGATGGGGCTTGAGATCCCCGAGACTTTGGAAGCTTCCGTGGTCGTCCTTCCCTTCGTGACGGTTGGCGACGACCCCGAAGTCGAGGACGCCGCGACGGGCCTTCGCCTTGAAATCCAAAACGCGCTGGCTCAGCTTTCCGATGTCATGCCAATTGCGGCCGGTACGGCCATGGCCTATGCAGGTTCGACCTCGCCGGATGTTGCCAAGGTGCTCGGCCTGCGCTACGTCGTTCAGGGCAACGTCCGGGCGATCCATCGCCGCGTCAGGCTCATGGTTGAGCTCTATGATCGCCAGTGCGGTGGGGTAGCCTTCTCTCGGTCCTATGACGGGTCATTGGATGACGGCTTCAATTTCCAGGACGAGATGACCGCACGTGTGGTGACTGCACTGGATGTGCAAGTCTTGAGCGGCGAGCAAGCTCGCGTCTGGCACAAGTCTTTTCGGAGCCTCAAGGCGATCAAGCTTCAGTACCGGTGCATGCGTGAATTTTTCAAAATGACCAAAGAGGCGGTGCGCGCGGCGCGCGAAGGCTTCGAGCAGCTCCATGAAATGCATCCGGAAATCTCAATCGGTTCGACCTGGGTCTCGATGTGCCATTGGTTCGAGCTGCAGCGCGGATGGAGCGATGATCGAGATGCCTCCATAGCGGCGGTCAAGAAGTGGGCAACCCTTGCCATCGGGATGGAGGATGCCGATGGACAGGCCCACACTGCCCTTTGCCACGTCCATCTTATCGAGCGCAAATTTGACCAAGCACTGGAGGTTGGTGAGAACGCGATAACGGTTCGCCCGAGCTGTTCCAACGCGAATGGGTTCTTCGCCCATGCGCTCTACCATTGCGGACTGTTGGAAAAAGCAGTTCATCACGCGCGATTGGCGATCCGCTTCTCTCCCGCTTATCCCCCGCTCTTCGCGGTGGTCTTGTCAGGCGCCCTCCATGCCCAAGGCGACCAAGAGGCGGCCATCCCGATCGCCAAGGAGATCATGCGCTTAGCCTTGCGAGACCCCCTGGCGCGGGTCATCCTAACCAGTGCCTTGGTGGAGGCGGACCGGTCTTTGGAAGCCCGCGCCCTGGCCCAAGAGATGCGGGCGTTCGATGCGCGATTCGAGATCGACGCCTTTCTGGCCCGCATGCCGTTTCGACGCGACGACATGCGAGAGCAGCTTTCCGGTAATTTCACGCGCGCTCTGAACGGCACGATTTAGGTACGATTTCCCTTCCCCCGGGTCTGTCGGGGCCTGGTAAACGTGAGCCAGTTTACCGCGAACGCCAAGACCTTCGATCACTTCCGAACTTGGTTGGCAGCTGCTTAACCGAACGACGCTTTTTGACGACCGCTTAGCGATCCGAAAGCCGACATTCGCGCCAATGATCGCGAATGGCTCCCTTGGGTCGGACTCGGGCTCCGGCGGCCCTCTCAAGAACGAGCAAATTCAGAGGGCGATGCGGGAAAGCCCTGGCCTCGCCATGACTGGCTGGTCGGGCCGATCGCGGATCACCTCGTGTCGACCGGACCCAATCGGAGATGATTGGCAGAGCCGGCCACAGTCGGACCCGCTGGAGTGGCGTCAGTCTTCACTCAGGTAACCGCGGGCCTGAGCGGCGGCTTGATCTTCGAATATGGCCATGGCGGTGGTCATGCGTTTGAAGCCGAATTTTCGGTACAGAGGCTCCTTGCCGGGAACCGCATAGAGAAAAATTTTGCTGTGAGATTTCGAGCGCTCGAGAAGCCTCGAGATGACCTCCTTGCCAAGGCCACGGCCCTGGTGGCTGGGGAGCACCGCGACATCGCACAGGTAGGCACAGTCGCGGCCGTCCGCCAAAACCCGGCCCGCGGCAACCACGCTGTCGGACTCGAACGCAAAACAGCGGAACATGCTGCTGGAAAAGACCAGTTCCAGATCGGCGGCCTTCTTATCGCCGAGAGGCGCCGCCCGATAGAGGGCTGCAAGGTCTTCCCAGTTCACACGCTCCAAAGACTCCATCCATTCGACCGGCACGCCGTGACCCCTTCCTCTTGCCTACATAGCCTGGCTCAAAGTTCCCAACATCCTAGGTGTGGCCGCATTGATCGGCAAACGTCGGCCCCCGGGAAAGCGGTCGTTCGCCGCAACGAGCCTGAAGGGGTCGATTGCCGCGCGTCAATTTCAAGCTGGGATACGACCGTCGCTTGCGGACGTGTCAGCTGCCGCGCAGTTCTTGCGTCTTCTGGCGCAGCAGGCGCAGGAGGCTTTTGAAGCCTTGATTGCGGATCACCGCGAGAACTTCCGCGCGGGTCGCGGCGAGCTGGCTGAACTTGCCGTCGAGCAGGACGTCGACAACCAGCCAGCGGCCTTCGAAAGCGCGCGTCAGATAGGCCTGGTGGATCTTCTCGCCGTTGCCGCGGCGACCCTCGGTGCGCACCAGAAAAGTATCGTGACGGCCCTGTTCGATGCCGACGACTTCGAAGTTTGCGCCGTGCAAGGCGTTGAAGCGCGCGGCATAGGTGGCGATGGTGAACTCGGCGAAGGCCTCGACCAGGGCATCCTGGCGGGTCCGACCGAGGCGAGGCCAAACCGATCCGGCCGCGGCCTTGGCCATGAGCCAGAAGTCGAAGATGTCGCGCAGGTCCGGGGTCAGCTGCGCCAGACGCTGCGTTGTGTCGACCGGCGTGGCTTGCGTTCCGGCGTCGGTGAAAAGCGCGTTCAGCCGCTCCACCGTGCCGCGCGGACTGGAGGCCTGGGCCGCCCTCGGCGGTATGAAAACCAGCAGCGCCAACAGGCATAAAAGCGCAAGGAAAACCTGGCGAGGCCGTGGCAGAGGCGTTGTGGTGCCCAGGGTCATGTCTCGTCCTGGTTTTTCGTTTGGCCGCGACGGGTGAGTCGCACGGCTTCTTGTTAACACGGACATTATTAGCAAACTCTTGCGCTTGGTTCTGCCGCGGCGATCAGCGCGAGCCCGCGGCAAGGACCAGATCCGCGGCCCGGTTGCCCGAGCGCACCGCCGATTCGATGGTGGCGGGGTAGCCGGTGTCGGTCCAGTCGCCGGCGAGGAAAAGGTTGCGCCAGGCCGTCCGCGCCGGCGCCCGGCGTGCCAGCATCGCCGGGGTTTGGGCAAAGGTGGCGCGCTTCTCCTTGATCAGGCGCAGCGGCGGCGGCGCGCCAATACCGAGGTCAAGAGCCCGGGCGGCGTCGTGCCACAAGCGCTCGGCCAGGCGGTCGTTGTCCAGCTCGATCAGATCCTCGGCGGCGCTGACCGTCAGGCTGGCGACATCGCCGCGCAGGAAGATCCAGTCGGCGGTGCCGCCGATCAGGCCGACAAAGGGGCCGGGGAGGCGCGCGCGCGCGCGCTGCTCGGCGGAGAGGCGCAGGTGCGCATTGACGATCGGCCGCGAGTCGCCGGGCGCGGTCAACTGCGGTATCAGGGCAGCGGCCGCCGTCGGTGGCAGGGCACAGATGACGCGGTCGTCCGCGCCGATCGGGAGGCTTTCATCGCCGAAGTCCAGGGCCTCGACCCGCTCGGCGCCGAAGACGATGTGCCGCAGCCGCTTCTTGAAACGGATCTCGCCGCCGCGTTGGGCGAGCCGTGCCAGGGCAGGATCGACAAAGCTGGCGGCCAGGCTGTCGCGGGCGACGAGCGTCCGGCAGGCCGCTTCGCCACGGACAAAACTCTCGCCCAGGACCCGCGCCAGCAGGCGTGCCGAAGCCTCCTCTGGTCGGGTGTTGAGGGCGGCGACGCAAAGCGGTTCCCAGAAGCGGGACCACAGCGGCGAGGCCGGGTCGAGGCAGTCGCCGACCCGCTGGGTTGGGGAAGCGCGCCATAGGCGCCAGGCGGCGAGATAGTCGCCAAGTCCGGTGCCGGGCACGCGCCGCCTGGCAGCGAGCAGCCACCAGGGCAGCGGACCGGCGTTGGGGCGGACGACCCAGGTCTCGCCGCTTGCCAGGTCGATAAAGGGAAAACGCGCGGTCGTGGGCGCGATGAGGCTGTCGCGGCTGCCGATGTCGTCGAGATAGGCCAGGGCGGCGCGGTTGGCGGTCAGCAGGATGTGATTGCCGTTGTCGATTGTGCATCCAAGCTGGGCGTCGAAGAAGGAGCGGCAGCGCCCGCCGGCCTGTGCCGCGGCTTCGTGCAGGACTACGTGACGACGCGGACCCACGTGATCGGCGCCGGCCAGGCGCAGCGCCGCGGCAAGGCCGGCGAGCCCGGCGCCGATGACGTGGGTCTGTGCCTTATTCACCACGAGTTCGGTTTCCTGGCAATCGCAAGCCTGCATCGGGCCATTGCCTGAGCCATTCAGATCAGTCCGTAGCGCAGCACGATGCCCAGTTTTTCAGCCGCGCCAAGGCGCAGTCGCGGCGCCGGTTGCCGCCAGCCGCGGGCGACGAGACGATCGAGCAGACGGCCATAGAGCTGCAGCATGACGCGGCAGGGCCGCCGGCAGCGCCGCTCGCAGCGGGTCAACAGGGCCTCTGACGCGACGAAGCGCTCGTGGGCTTGCCGCGCCATGGCGGCACAGGCGTCGGCGAGGCCGGGATGCTGCAGCGCCGCCGCCGGATCGAGCGGGACGCCGGCGGCCTCGAGCAGCTCGCGCGGCAGATAAAGCCGGCCGCGCGCCGCGTCCTCGGTGACATCGCGCAAAATGTTGGTGTACTGCAAGGCTTCGCCCTGCAGGTCGGCGAGTTGCGAGGCCGCCGTGCTGCCATCGCCGAAGATGCGCACCGCCAGCCGCCCGACCGCGCCGGCGACCTTGCGGCAGTAGGACTGGAGCTCGGCTTGGCTGGGGGCGACGAGGTCCTGCGTGGCGTCGATCTCCATGCCGTCGATGATGGCTTCGAATTCCGCCTTCGGCAGATCGTAGGCACGCACCGCCGGCAGCAAAGCGCGCGTCGTCGGCCGGTCCGGCGCGCCTTCGTAAAGCGCGTCTATGGCTTGGCGCCAGGCCCGCAGGTTTTGCAGTTTGTCGGCCGTGTCGCCCGGCCCGTCGGCGACATCGTCGACCTCACGGCAAAAGGCGTAGAGGGCATAGATTGCCTCGCGCCGCCGGCGCGGCAAGAGGCGCATGCTCCAGTAGAAGGAGCTGCCGGAGCGCCGCACGATACCGCCGACGTGGGCGACTGCGGATATCGTTGCTGTGTCGTGAGTCATAACAAACTCATCCGCCGCGCAGGAAGGGCAGCGCGGCCAGTGCCATCAGACCACGCCCGGCGAAGTCGAACCGGGTCAGGCGCACGCGCCTTGCCAAGGGGTCGTCGCGGCGCAGGCGTGCCGCGAGACGGCGCGCCAGGGCTAGGATCACAGCCGATTCTGCCGCAAGACGACGGCTCGACAAATGTTTCGGCAGATCGGCGGCGGCGGCCAGCAGGTCATCGCAGCCGTCGAGACAGCGGTCGAAGACTTGGCGCAGTGGCGGCGGGCTGCTGCTCTGGTCGAGCACTTCGACACCTAGTCCCGCCTCGGCCAACCAGTCGGCCGGCAGATAGACGCGGTCGAGCTGGCGATAATCGTCCTGGCAGTCCTGCAGGTGGTTGAGCACCTGCAGCACCGAGCAGAGGCCGTCGGCGGCGGCATACCTGTCGGGGTTTTCGTTGTGCAGGTCGAGCAGGTAGCGACCGACCGGGTTGGCCGAGAGATTGCAATAGTCGAGCAGGTCCCGCCAGTCGCGGGTGCGCGGCGTCACGGCATCGCGCTTGAAGGCGGCGATGAGGTCGAGGCCGTGGCGTGGCGAAACGCCGGTTTCGACCAGGCTATGGCACAAGCGGTGAGCCGTTGCCAGGGCGGGATCGGTCGCCGCCGGATCTCGCAGGGCGGCGGCGAAACGCTCCAGGCGCGCCACTTTTTCCGCCGCCGGCAGGGCCGGGTTGTCGGCAATGTCGTCGATGGCGCGGGCGAAGGCGTAGAAGGCCGCGATATGCGGACGCAGCCGCGCCGACAGCAGCCAGGATCCGACCGGAAAATTCTCGTCGCCGGCGCCCTTGCCAGAAGGTGTTTCGATCGCGGATGCATCGTCGGTGGAGTTCTGGGCGGTTGGGCTCTGCATGGCTGCTGCTTATAGCCCGTTCTGCCCGGGGCACACCACCCCGCCGGCGCCGCGCTGTGCCCTATCAGCTTTCCTTGTGCAACGCGGAAAAACGTTTGAGGAAGTCCTTCTTGGCGCGGCCGGGCTGGTTCGGCGCCAGGTGGACGTCGTCATAACCACGGGGATGTCCGAAGTAGCGCCTGGCCTCGGTGAGGCTGAAACCGGCGA
>JAJFGM010000796.1 GCA_021776145.1 Kiloniellaceae bacterium
TAAGACGGCGACCACGTTGCGCCTGTGTCCAAGCACGGGCTGCAACGGCCGTGGTATCTACGGAAAGTCCGGCTGATCCATTGTCTGAAAATGTGCGCCGATGCGGGAAGCAGTCACCTCGTCGAATAGCGGTTTCGCCCCTCTCCCTGGATCGGCGATGCCGCAGGATTTCGCGCGCACCCCCTTATCGGTGCTTGGCGCCGTGCTGTTGCCGGCAAGCCTGGTGATCGTCGCGGCGGCCATGCAGCCCTGGGTACCCTTGGACGATCTGATGCGCGATCCCATCGCCATCGCCGCCTCGAACGACAAATTCTACTACGGGCTGGTTTCCAATCTCGGCGTGCTTTTATGGTGTGCCGCCGCCGCCGTGTGCCTGTTTGGCACCGCCCTTTTGCATCAAGGATCCGCCGGCGGTCACGCCACCCTGTTCCTGCTTTACAGCGGCTTTTTCAGCGCCTTGATGTTGGTCGACGATCTTTTTCTGCTGCACGAGTTCGTCGTGCCGAACCTTTTCGGTATTGGGGAACGCAGGCTGTTCCTGCTCTACGGCCTGTTGCTCGGCGGCCTGATCGTGGCCTTTCAGCGACTCATTCGGGCCACCGATCCGGGCCTCTTCTGCCTCAGCCTGGCCTTGTTCGCCCTCGGACTGGCCGCCGATCAGCTGCCCCTCGATCCGGGGGCCGTCACGCGTCTTCTCGAAGACGGTTGCAAGTTCCTCGGCATCGCCGCCTGGGCGGGGTTTTAGATACGGGCGACTTGGTTCCTGCTGCAGCGCCGCTAGTGGCGTTCCACAGAAGTTATGGCGGTTTCACCGCGAAGATTTTGTCCGCCGGCAAGGCGCGGGCTGCGCGGTGGTGCCATCCACCACAAGCAGTTCGCCCCATGCGTCGCAGTTGGGCCGCAGGCGGGCAAAAGATCGCGGCCTTCGGTGGGGCCAATCGACCCTCTGGGGGCGTTGCGCTGCCCGCTTGGCGAAAACCTTGGGCCCGATGTCCCGCATCGCGCGGCACAGCGCGCCTACCCAGAGGGTCGATTGGCACCCATGAAACAGCCATAACTTCTGTGGAACGCCACTAGGGCCTGTTGGGATTCAGGTTACGGCCTCGGCGGGAGTGGATTTTTGCCTGGGCAAGGAGCGCGTGGCGCCGCGGTCGCTCCCAAATGCGCCGCCTGGGGTCAAATATGCTCAGCATGGTTTTCCTTCTCGTTCCTTTGATCAGCGAATTCCGCGATGATGAGATGTCCATAAAGACTACCACCTCCGGGGTGCCACCCCCGGCGGAGGCGCCGAGCGTCGGATCGTTCGTTCCTGGGCCGCAATGGCTGTCAGTTAGCAGGGTGATCTTCCGCGACGGTCTGCCGATCGCGGATTGAATCGGCAAGTGCCTGATTCGATCCCTTGGAACGCAATTGCGCGCAGCGGCTTACGACGCGACCGACAAGGGCGTTCGGCGCGCTTCGTCGAGCAGCCAGTCGCGGAACAGGGCGACCTCTGGCCGCAAGCGCCGTTCACCCTGGCGCAGCACCAGGTAATGCGCCTGGTCCAGCGGCAACTCGATGTCGGCGGCAAGGCGCAGTTGGCCACGCGCGATATAGGGCGCGGCGAAGCTCCGCAGCACCAGAGCGCAGCCGACACCAGCGACGGCGAGTTCGAGCGCCGCCAGCGAGGTGTCGGACTTGACGCCCTTGTCGCTGGCCACCCCGGCCGCCCCGATCTGGCGAAACAACCGCGACCAGAGATCCTCGCAACCCACGACGTGCAGCAGATGGTTGGGCGCGAATTCCGTCATCGCCCCGGAAAAGCCAATCTCCGCGCAGAGCACCTCGGCGCAGACCGGGACGGAGCCCTGATCGTCGATCAAGCCGACGTCGCATCCGGGCCAACGGCCATCGCCGAAACGCAGTTCGACATCGGCGTCATCCTGGGCCATGGCGTCGGCCCAGACCGAGGTGCATAGTCTGATATCGATGTCCGGATAGGCCGCGACAAAGCTCCGCAGGCGCGGCGCCAGCCATAACACGGCAAAGGAGATCGGCGCGCGCACCGACACCGGCCTCTCGCCCATCCGGCCGAACAGTCCGACAGTCGAGGCCGAGAGTTCGTCGAAAGCCTTGCGCACCGGCGGCAGATAGGCATGGCCCATGTCGGTCAGCCGCAGGCTGCGCGGCAGACGCTCGAAGAGGGGGAAACCGAGATGCCGCTCCAGCGAGCGCACCTGATGGCTGACGGCCGCCTGGGTCAAGCCGAGATCCGCCGCCGCCGCGGTGAAGCTCGACAGTCGCGCGGCCGCCTCGAAGGCGCGCAGCCACACCAGGGGAGGGAGTTGATAACTCATGACTCCATTCGTGGCTCGCAAGGAGACCAGCGTCCCTACAAATCAATCGTTGCCTCAGCCCAATAATACTTCGTTTGATTTTTGCCAACGCATTTCCGTGAATGGCGCCTCGATCCTTATTTGCGGTATAGCTGGACGGCACGGGTTTCCGACCCGCAGCGGGGGCCGCGGGGCCGCACCGGTCGACGCGGGTTTAACACAACTGTCCGAGCCACGCCGGCGCCGGGCTCGAGGAAGGAATTCACCATGAAAGCCGCGGTATGCCACGCCTTCGGTCAGCCCCTTGTCATCGAGGAACTTGAGCTCGCGGCCCCGCAGCTGGGCGAAGTCGAGGTCAAGCTGGCGGCTTGCGCTATTTGCCATAGCGACATCCTTTATATGGACGGCGGCTGGGGCGGCACCCTGCCGGCGGTTTATGGGCACGAGGCCGCCGGCGTCGTCGAAGCCGTGGGGCCCGGCGTTCGTAATGTCGCGCCGGGCGACCATGTCGTCGTCACCCTGCTACGTTCCTGCGGCGGCTGTCATTTCTGCGCCCAGGGCGACACCAACATGTGCGAGACCTCGTTCCACCTCGACGTCGAGGGGCCGCTGCAGGCCAGCGACGGCAGCGCCGTCCACCAGGGCCTGCGCACCGGTGCCTTTGCCGAGCGCGTCGTGGTCGAAGCCTCGCAGGTCGCGCCGATCCCCAAGCAGGTGCCGCTCGACAGCGCCGCGCTCCTGGCTTGCGGTGTCATCACCGGCCTCGGCGCCGTCGTCAACACCGCCAAGGTCAAGGTCGGCAACAGCGTCGTGGTCATCGGCACCGGCGGCGTCGGCCTTAACAGCATCCAGGGCGCGGCACTGGCCGGGGCGCACCCGGTCATCGCCATCGATCTGGCCGACGACAAGCTCGAAGCCGCGAAGAGCTTCGGCGCGACGCACACGATCAATCCGGGCCGCGAAGACGTCGGCGAGGCGGTGCGAGGCCTGACCCAGGGGCGCGGCGCCGACTATGTCTTTGTCGCTGTCGGCGTGAAGTCCGCGATCGAGCAGGGTTTCGGCCTGCTGCGCAAGGCTGGCAGCCTGGTTATCGTCGGCATGACACCGGACGGCGTCGTCACCGAGTTCGATCCGCTGACCGTGGCCAACGACGGCATGCGCATTCTCGGCAGCAAGATGGGATCGACGCGCGTTTCGGTCGACATTCCCAAGCTCGTCGAACTCTACCTCGGTGGCCGCCTCAAACTCGACGAGTTGATCACCGGCCGTTATCGCCTGGAAGAGATCAACGAGGCCATCGCCTCGGTCAAGCGCGGCGAGGCCCTGCGCAACGTGGTGGTGTTTTAGTGTGATGGCACCGGCGCCGCTGTATCCCGCCGTCGACAGCGGGTAAAGTGAACGCCGGATGAGCCAGACCCCGGATGAGCCAGTCTCCGGATGAGCCAGACCCCGGATGAACCAGACAAGGGTGACGCCAATGACACAATCGATGCAGATCTTGCCGAGCGCGGCCGCCTTCGGCGCCGAAGTGCGCGGCATCGATCTGACCCGCGACCTCGACGCCGAGGTTCTGGCGCGCTTGCGCCAAACCTTTCTCGACAACGGCGTGCTGTTCTTTCGCGACCAGGATTTGAGCCCCGAGCAGCATATCGAATTCGCCCGCCGCTGGGGCGAGATCAACGTCAACCGCTTTTTCCATCCCGTCGAGGGTTATCCGCAGATTGCCGAGGTGCGCAAGGAACCGAACCAGACCCAAAATATCGGCGGCGGCTGGCACACCGACCATTCCTACGACCAGATCCCGGCCCTGGGCTCGATCCTCTATGCCAAGGAAGTGCCGCCCAGTGGCGGCGATACGCTCTTTGCCAACATGCAGCTTGCCTACGACGCCCTATCCGAGGGTCTGAAGGAGACCTTGGCTGGCCTCAGCGCGGTGCACTCGAGCCGCCACGTCTTCGGCGGCGCGCGCGGCGAAGATGCCGACGATCAGCGCATCGGCAATGCGGAACTGGCAACCCAGGACGCCGTCCACCCCGTCGTGCTG
>JAJFGM010000797.1 GCA_021776145.1 Kiloniellaceae bacterium
GCCGAGTCGACGGCGAGTTTTGCGACCCCTTGGAGCTGCGCAACGATTCCCTGTTGGGTGTGGCCGGTCTGGTGGCCGCCGTGCGGTCTGGAAACGTGGTTGTGGCAAACAGCCTGGGCAGCGGTGTCATCGAATCCGAAGCCCTGATGAGCTTTTATCCCGGGCTTTGCCGGAAACTTCTGGGCGAGGAGCTTCTGGTGCCGTCCTTGGCGACCTGGTGGTGCGGCCAGGATCGCGAGCTCAACTATGTAACCGAGAACATCGACAAATTGGTGCTGCGGCCGACTTTCTCCAACAGCTCGATCCTGAGCAATCAAAGCAAAGCAGTTTTGCCCGGGCAGATGCAGCGCGGCGAACGAGACGAGATTATGCGCCGGATGCGTCGCCGGGGTTACGAGTTCATGGGTCAGGAAACCTTGACTCTTTCCAGCACGCCGGTTTGGCATGACGGCAGGTTCGAGCCGAGACCTTTCGTCCTCCGGGTTTACGTCTGCGCCGACGGCGACGGGTTCCGGGTCATGCCGGGCGGAATGACCCGCATCGCCGACCGGCGCGACGCGCAAGCCATTTCCATGCAACAGGGCGATGCCAGCAAGGATACCTGGGTTCTCGCCGATGCGCCGGTCAATACCTTCACCCGTCTGAACGCGCCGGACCAGGCGGTATCGCTGCGACGCAGCGGCAGCGACCTGTCGAGCCGGGTCGCCGACAACCTGTTCTGGCTCGGGCGCTACGCCGAGCGCACCGAAAACTCGGTGCGGTTGATGCGCAGCATGGTGCTTCGCCTTGCCGGCGAAGCCGGCGCCGGCGACGATCCGCAAACGCTCGCCAGACTGACTAACATCCTCGTCGACCTTGGTTTTCTTCGCCAGCGCACGGCGCGCAAGGCTGTCGCCGGCGGCATCCGCGCCGTCGAGCGCGAAGTCGCCATTTTGTTGTTCGGACGTGGCTGTCCGAACGGTCTGCTCGACCTGCTTGGGAACCTGCAGCGTACCGCATCCCTGGTGCGCGAGCGGTTCAGCCAGGATACCTGGCGCATCCTGAATGGTCTGCACGCGCGCGCCGTCAACCATGCCGCCATGGACACGTTGGACATGGACGACGCCCTGGCCCTGTTGAACCACCTGCTGCAAGAGCTGGCCGCTTTCAGCGGCATGCAAATGGAGAATATGACCCGCAGTCTGGGGTGGCGTTTGCTGGACATTGGTCGGCGCATCGAACGCACCTCTCACACCGCGAGAGCGATCAGGGAGCTGGTAGACAGCGGCGACCCCGCCGCCGAGGGTGGCCTCGACCTGCTGCTCGAGTTGGGCGACAGCTCGATGACCTACCGCACCCGCTATCTTTCAACGGTACAGCTGCCCGCCGTGGTCGACCTGCTGCTGACCGACGAGTCCAACCCGCGCTCGGTCGCCTTCCAGGTCGCCGCCCTATCCGAGCACATCCAAACCCTGCCGCACGACCGCGAGAGCGCGATACTGACAAGGGAGCAATTCCTGATTGCAGCGATGGGGAGTCAACTGCGTCTGGCCGACGTGCAACAGCTTTGCGCCCAGAGCAACAAGAACGGCAAGCGGGTCGAACTCGCGCGCCTACTCGAAAAAATGCGGACTCAAGCCTTCGAGGTATCGGAAGCGCTGGCGCAGAGTTACTTCAGCCATGTGCTGCCAACCCGCAGCGCCTCCGCCGGCGGTGTGGTGCCTTGATCTATGACATAAGCCATCGCACGACCTTTTCCTACGCCTGGAAGGTCGCTCTGTCGCAGCATCTCGTGCATCTGGCGCCGCGGACCTGCCCTCGGCAAGATACGCTGAATTTTTCCCTGGTCACCGAACCGGCGCCGGCTTTGATCATGGACGACAGCGATTTTTTCGGCAATCCGACCACCTATCTGACCGTCCAGGAGCCGCACAGCGAATTGACGATCGTCGCGACCAGCACGGTGGAAATCCGCGCCGCCGACGTGCCGTCGCCCGAAACGACGATTGCCTGGGACGACCTGGGACGCGCTTTGGCGCGACAGGGCGACAGGGAGTGCCTGGAGGCTCACCAGTTCGTCTTCGACTCACCCTTCACCCGCTCGAGCCACGCCTTCGACTTTGCGCAACCGGTTTTTCCGCCGGGCCGCCCGATACTGGAAGGCGCCATCGAGCTGATGTCGAGAATACACGGCGAGTTCAAGTACGAAGGCGGTGTCACCGATATATCTACGCCGATTGATCAGGTTCTCGCCGACCGGCGCGGCGTGTGTCAGGATTTCGCCCACTTGCAGATCGCATGTCTGCGGGCACTTGGCCTGCCGACACGTTACGTCAGTGGGTATCTGCGCACTCACCCGCCGGAAGGTCAGGAAAAGCGCATCGGTGCCGACGCCTCGCACGCCTGGCTCGCGCTTTGGGTCCCCGGGAACGGCTGGATCGACCTCGATCCGACCAACAACCTGCTGCCCGGCGACGAACACATAACCGTTGCCTGGGGCCGCGACTACGGCGACGTCAGTCCCATCAACGGCATGGTACTGGGAGGTGGCGCACAAGAGATTGACGTCGCCGTCGACGTGCGCCCGAGGTAATTCCGGAGACTGTCATCGCCATGCCCTGTTGGGGCGGACGCGGTGTTTCTAAAAAACCGACCTGCCGATCTTCGTCGTGAACAACTCCAAGGCTCTGACTCCGGCGTCGGAATTGCCGTTCGCGTCCAACCCGGGCGACCACACCGCAACCGTCAACAGTCCGGGTATGATACCCAGTATGCCGCCGCCGACCCCGCTTTTCGCCGGAATGCCGACGCGGAATGCGAAACTGCCCACCGCATCGTACAAACCACAGGTCATCATCAGGGCATTGATGCGCTTGGCCCGCCTGGCGGTGGTGATGCGGTCCTTGGTTGTCACGTCGATGCCGCCATTGGCAAGAAACGAGCCGGCGCGGGCGAGGTCGCGGCAGGACAGCGCGATGGAGCACTGGTGGAAATAGGCGTCCAGCACCTCGTCGACATCCGACCGCAGCTTGCCGTGGGCCTTGAGGAAATGGGCGATGGCGGCATTCAGGTGGCCGTGTTCGCGTTCCGATCGGGCGACTTCGAGATCGAATTGAATGGCCGCGTTGCCGGACAAGCGCCGCACTTCGTTCAGGATCGATTGCTTGCCTGCCGCATCGTGGCTGACGATGCAGTCGGTGATTACGTGCGCGCCGGCGTTGATGAAGGGGTTGCGCGGCACGCCCTGTTCGTATTCGAGCTGCACCAGCGAATTGAAGCGGTTGCCGGACGGCTCCCGCCCGACGCGATGCCATAGGCCGGCGCCGGCCTGACGCAGCGCCATGACCAGTGTGAAGACCTTGGACAGGCTCTGCATTGAAAAGAGTTCGTCGGCGTCTCCAACCGCGGCCTCGCGGCCATCGACGCATTTCACCACCATTGCAAATTTGGTCTTCGGGATTCGCGCCAATGCCGGGATGTAGGTTGCCACCTTTCCCCTGTTCGGCTGTTCGCGGACCCGCGCTGCGATCCCCTCCAGGACCGCTTGGTAATCGCTGGCGGCGACTTTTTTGCGGCGGTGCGTACGCGGCGCCAAGGTCGTTCAGTTAGGCTTGTCGACGCCGGAACTCGGCGCGGCGCCGAAGTACGACATCGCAATGGCATTCGCAAGCCGCTGCAGATTGACCTGGATGCGGTCCAGGTACTCGTGCAGGCCTTCCGAAACCGCAACCTCGATCGAATAGGCCGACAATGCCTCGAGCTCGGTCAAGCCGTCGGGCTCGAATTTGACATACACGAGGCTGGGATCATCTTTCAGGAGCGCGAGATACTGTTGAATCTGGCGTAGGCAGGATACGACCGAACGACCGAACGATGGGTGCATCAGGATGAACTCCGCCACCGTTTCCGGTGTCATACCGCTCGGTCGCACACGTCGGTAGGCGTGGTATCCGGCGACCGACCGCAGCAGGGCGTTCCATTGGCTGACGTCGACGGGCGAACCGACGTCCATCTTGGTGGGCAGCAGACGATGGTACTTGATGTCCAATAGGCGCGTTGTCTGATCGGCGCGGTCGATCAACTTTCCCAACTGATAAAAGACCCACCCCTGATCGCGGAAGGTCGTGCCCTCGACAATCCCGGTGTGGAGTTGGCAACCCTCCTTCAGATCCTGACACACGTACGACAGGTCGGCGAGGCGCAGGTCGCGCGGCCGCAAGTCGGAGACGAACTTATAAAAGACGTTCAACTGCGACCACACTTCGATGCTGAGGAGATGGCGCAGACTCCTGGCGTTCTCGCGCGCCGCCCCGACCGAGCGGACGATGGAGTTTGGGTTTTCCCGATCGTTTATGTAAAAAGCGATCACCGCTTCGGCGGTGGCTTCCGGATTGCGCCGAAAAAAATCTTGCTCGTCGTCGTGGAGCTGCACGATGGGCAGCCAATCCTGCTCACCGCGGTTGTCGCGGGCGAAGGACTCATTGACATCGAGAATGCGCGCGAGGTTCTCCGCCCGTTCCATGTAGCGGGCCATCCAGAAGCCATTTTCGGCAAATCGGGCGAGCAGACTACTCAAGGACCCAGGTGTCCTTCGTGCCGCCTCCTTGCGAGGAGTTAACGATCAGAGAGCCTTCTTTCAAAGCTACCCGCGTCAGGCCGCCGGGTAGAACCCATGTGCTTTTCCCTGTCACGAGAAACGGCCGCAAGTCAACGTGGCGGGGCTGGAGGACCCCGTCGACGAGGGTCGGACAGACCGACAGATCGACCATCGGCTGGCTGATAAAATTCTCGGGCCTGGCAATGAGCAGTTGGCGGCAGGCCTCCAATTCCTGCGCCGTCGAGCGCGGCCCGACGACGACACCGTAGCCGCCGGATTCGCCAACCGGTTTGACCACCAGATCCGACAGGTTGTCGAGGGTGTACTTCAGTGCCTCGGGCTCACGGCAAATATGGGTATCGACATTTGGGATGATGGCGTCTTCGTCCAGGTAGTATTTAATGATCCGCGGCATGTAGGCATAGACGGCCTTGTCGTCAGCCACGCCGGTACCGATGGCGTTGGCCAAGCTGACCTTACCTTTGCGGTAGACCTCCATGATCCCCGGCACACCGAGCCTGCTCTCGGGCCGGAATGCCAGCGGGTCCATGAAGTCATCGCTGATCCGCCGGTATATCACATCGACGCGCCGGGCGCCGCCGGTGGTCTTCATCAGGACCAGCCCACCGTCAACCACGAGGTCCGGCCCTTCGACCAGGGGAACGCCCATTTCCCGCGCCAGAAAGACATGCTCGAAGTAAGCTGAATTGTAAACTCCGGGCGACATCAGCACGATCTGCGGATCGGTGATTTCGGGCGGCGCCATTTCCGCCAGTGCATCGCGCAGGTGCATGCCATAGTTCGACACCTGGCGAATCCCTATGCCGGCGACAAGGTCGGGAAAGGCCCGCAGCATCAGGTGCCGATTCTCGATGACGTAGGACACGCCGGACGGCGTGCGGGCATTGTCCTCGAGCACGCGGAACACGCCGCTGCCGTCGCGCACCAGGTCGATGCCGCAGATGTTGACGAAACTGTCGTGGGGCACAACAACGTCCGCCATTTCGGGGCGGTAGTTCTCGTTCCCCTTGATCAGCTCTTCGGGGACGATACCATCCGCGAAAATGCGTCCAGGGCCATAGACGTCACGCAGGAATAGGTTAATCGCCGTGACGCGTTGAACGAGGCCACGTTCGAGATTGTGCCACTCGCCGGCCGATATTGGCCGCGGTATGACGTCGAAGGGCAAGATCCGGTCGATGGCGCCGCCGTCCGAGTAGACCGTGAAGGTTATACCCAGGTTGAACAGTTCGCGTTCGCACACCTGCGCCCGTCGGCGCAGGGCACGCGACTGTATGTTGCTGAGCCACTCAGATATGGCGCGGGTGTGATCAAGGGGATTTTCGGGCGTGCCGAAGATCTCGCAATAGAACGTCTTGGCGTCATAACCCTCGAGGAGTCCGTTCATGGACGGAGGACGCCAAAAGCTCGAGACTTGATCATGCCGCTAACATAGATGAGGAGGGTTAAGCGGCCAATCAGAAATCATAAACCCGAAATGTTCCACCATCCGGAGCGTTCCCCTCCGGTCTCCGTTCCGCTACCGCCCCGTCTTCTCGCGCCAGGCGGCGAAATCGGCCTTGGTCTCTTCCGTCGTCGCCGGATAGAGGCCGATGATGGCGCGGCCCTCCATGACCTTCTCCGTGACGAAATCCTCGTAGACGGTCATTTCCTGCGCCTCCTTGGCGATTTCGTCGGCCATGTGCAGCGGGATCACCACGACGCCCTCGGCGTCACCGACGAGGACGTCGCCGGGAAAGACCGCGACGTCGCCGCAGCCGATGGGACCGTTCAGTTCGATGGCCTGGTGGCGGGTCAGGTTGGTCGGCGCCGAGGGCCGGTTGTGGTAGCAGGGGATGTCGAGCGCGGCGATCTCCGGCGAGTCGCGGAAGCCGCCGTCGGTGACGACACCGGCGGCGCCGCGCTGCATCAGGCGGGCGACGAGGATGCCGCCGGCCGAGGCCGCGCGCGGATCCTTGCGACTGTCCATGACCATGACATGGCCCGGCGGGCATTCCTCGACGCCGGCGCGCTGCGGGTGCTTGGGGTCCTGAAAGACCGAGATCGGATTCAGGTCCTCGCGCGCCGGGATGTAGCGCAGGGTATAGGCTTGGCCGACCATGTTGTTCTTCTTCGCCGCGACCGGCCGGACGTCCTGGATGAACTGGTTGTGCAGGCCCCGCTTGAAGAGCGCCGTGCAAAGAGTGGCGGTGCTGACGCCCATCAGCGTTTCGCGCGTCGCCGCGGCAAGTTCGGTCTTGGTCATTCTAGCCTCCGTCAATAGATGTCGGGTTCGCCGGGGTTCGCGCCGAACTGGCTTTCCAAATAGTCGAAATCGCAGCCCTTGTCGGCCTGTTTGATATGTTGCGCGAACATCCAGCCGAAGCCGCGCTCGAACTTCGCTTGCGGCGGTGCCCAGGCGGCGCGGCGCGCGTCCAGCTCGGCCGCGTCGACCAGCATGTCGAGACGGCGTTCGGCGACGTCGACGCGGATGGTATCGCCGCTGCGCAGCAGGGCCAGCGGTCCGCCGACGAAGGACTCCGGTGCCACGTGCAGGATGCAGGCGCCATAGCTGGTGCCGCTCATGCGGGCGTCGGAAAGGCGCAACATGTCGCGGAAGCCGGCTTTCAACAGCTTCTTGGGCATTGGCAGCATGCCCCACTCCGGCATGCCGGGGCCGCCCTGCGGGCCGGCGTTGCGCAGCACCAGGACGTGATCTGGGGTGACGTCCAGGTTTTCGTCGTCGACCGCCGCCTTCATTTCGGGATAGCTGTCGAAGACCAGGGCCGGACCCTCGTGCTTCAGGAAACGCGGGTCGCAGGCGGCCGGCTTGATGACGCAGCCGTCGGGCGCCAGGTTGCCGCGCAGCACGGCCAGCGAGCCCTCGCTGTAAACTGGGTCGTCGAGCGACTTGATGACGTCGTCGTTGAAGACTTCGGCGCCCTTCAGCGTCGCGCCAAGCGATTGGCCGGCCACGGTCATGGCGCCGAGGTCGAGTTTCTCCGCCAACCGCGACATCAGGCCGCGCAGGCCGCCGGCGTAATAGAAGTCCTCCATCAGGTAGGTCGGGCCGCAGGGCCGCACATTGGCGATGACCGGGACATGGCGCGAGGCCGCGTCGAGGTCGTCGAGGGTCAGCTCGATAGCGGCGCGCCGCGCCATGGCGATGAGGTGGATGACGGCGTTGGTCGAACAGCCAAGCGCCATGGCGACGGTCACGGCATTGTCGACGGCGGCGCGGTCGAGGATGCGGTCCGGTGTCAGATCTTCCCAGACCATCTCGACGGCGCGGCGGCCGCAGGCCGCGGCCATGCGGATGTGGTTGGCGTCGGCCGCCGGGATCGAACTGGCACCGGGCAGGGTCAGACCCAGGGCCTCGGCGATGGCGGTCATGGTCGAGGCCGTGCCCATGGTCATGCAGTGGCCATAGGAGCGGGCGATGCCGGCCTCGACTTCGCCCCATTCCTCGGCGCCGATGGTGCCGGCGCGGCGCTCGTCCCAATACTTCCAGCCGTCGGCGCCGCTGCCCAGCGGCTGGCCCTTGTAGTTGCCGCGCAGCATCGGGCCGGCCGGCAGGAAGATTGCCGGCAGGCCGGCGCTGACGGCGCCCATGACCAGTCCCGGCGTGGTTTTGTCGCAACCGCCCATGAGCACGGCGCCGTCAATGGGGTGTGAGCGCAGCAGTTCTTCCACCTCCATCGCCAGCATGTTGCGGTAAAGCATAGTGGTCGGCTTGACGAAGTTTTCCGACAACGACAGCGCCGGCAGTTCGATGGGAAAGCCGCCGGCCTGCAGGACACCGCGCTTGACCGCCTCGACGCGTTGCTTGAAGTGGGCGTGGCAGGGGTTGATGTCCGACCAGGTGTTGATCACGGCGATCACCGGCTTGCCCTGCCAGTCCGAGCTGTCGTAGCCCATCTGCAGGGTGCGCGAGCGATGG
>JAJFGM010000798.1 GCA_021776145.1 Kiloniellaceae bacterium
TTGACGGGGGACCATCCCGGATGGCGGGGAGAGTTCTTGCACCGCGAAAGTCGCCGGGATCGGCGTTGGGCACAAAAAAACCGCCACGACTAAAACGGGCGGTTGAACTGATCCGTCGCTTTAGCCGCATTTGTAATGCGCCCGCAATCTGAGTTCAAATCGGCGCAGACCGCTATCAAGCGAAAAACACGCGACTTTGTCAAGCCGCTTTGTCGGATCCGGAGCGCGAAAAAATTGGACAGCTGAGCGCGCCAAATGAAAGTTACTTGCGCAGGCCAGATGGGCGGCACATCATCAGGGCTCGGCCACGCCCGACGAGGTGTGCCGGAGCCGAGGCAGAATTCGGCTGGCACCATCCGAAGTTCAGCGGTTTTGGCCGCTGTTCAAGCGAGCGTGTATCGTCGGGACTCATCCGGCGACAGCAAAAGTCACCAGCAACTTAAAGCTCTATAGGAGGCGATTGATGTCACTTAGAATCAACGACGAAGCCCCGAATTTCACCGCCGAAACGACCGCGGGAACGATCGATTTCCACGAATGGGTTGGCGATGGCTGGGCGATCTTGTTCTCCCATCCCAAGGATTTCACACCGGTTTGCACCACTGAACTTGGTTATATGGCCGGCTTGAGTGCGGAATTCGAAAAACGCAACTGCAAGATTCTTGGCCTCAGCGTCGATGGTGTCGGCGATCACGATGCCTGGTCCAAGGATATCGAGGAGACCCAGGGGCACGCCGTCAACTACCCCTTGATCGGCGACCCCGAACTGAAGATCGCCAAACTCTATGAAATGCTGCCGGCCGATGCCGGAGAGACTTCGGAGGGACGCACCGCGGCGACCAACGCGACGGTTCGTTCGGTATTTTTGGTTGGACCCGATAAGAAGATCAAGTTGTCGTTGACCTATCCGATGAGCACCGGGCGCAACTTCGACGAGGTGTTGCGGGTCCTCGACTCCTGCCAACTGACGGCCAAGCACAAGGTCGCCACGCCGGTCAATTGGCAACAGGGCGAGGACGTGATCATCGTGCCCGCGGTTTCCGACGAGGAAGCCCGCGAAAAGTACCCCGATGGATGGCGGGCGCCGAAACCCTACCTGCGATTCGTCCCGCAGCCCAAGGACTGAAAACTCACGCGGCCAACGAAGCACGACCAGGGCGGGGGGGCGATACGCCCCCCTGTCGATCCCAGGGTCGGTCCCGGGGTCGGTCGCGGGCGATCGGCCACGATTTCGCCTTTGTACGGCGGCAGGCCCGCGTTGACAGAATGCCGCGCCGCACTATCATCCAGACCGGCATCCAGGCCGGATTACGGGGCCTTCAAACAACGCCGACAGGCCGATATGGACTTTGAGCTCAGCGAGGAACGTCGCCTGATCCGCGACATGGCGCGGGAATTCGCGCGCGGTGAGATTGCGCCGCATGCTGCCGCTTGGGACGAGGACTGCATCTTCCCGGAAGAAACGCTGCGCGCCGCCGCGGCCCTGGGGTTCGGCGCCATCTATGTCGGCGACGACGTCGGCGGCTCTGGGCTCGGGCGTCTCGATGCCAGCGTCATTTTCGAGGAGTTGGCGGCGGCCTGTCCCTCGACGGCGGCCTACATCTCGATCCACAACATGTCGGCCTGGATGATCGACCAATTCGGCGACGAGACCCAGCGCCGCGCTTTCCTGCCGCGACTGGCCAGCATGGAGCATTTCGCCAGCTATTGCCTGACCGAACCAGATGCGGGATCGGACGCCGCGTCGCTGAAGACGCGGGCTGAGCTGGACGGCGACAGCTATGTGCTGAACGGCACCAAGGCTTTTATTTCGGGCGGCGGGCGCAGCGACATTTACGTCGTCATGTGCCGCACCGGCGGTGCCGGGCCCAAAGGCATTTCGACTCTGGTGGTGCCCAAGGACACCCCGGGTTTGTCTTTCGGCAAGAAGGAAAAGAAGCTCGGCTGGAACAGCCAGCCCACGGCGATGGTGATCTTCGAGGACGCCCGGGTTCCGGTGGCCAACCGATTGGGGGCCGAAGGCGATGGCTTCAAGATCGCCATGATGGGCCTGGACGGCGGCCGCCTTAATATTTCCGCCTGTTCGATCGGCGGCGCCCGTGCCGCAATGGAGGCGGCGCGCGATTATATGAAACAGCGCCGGCAGTTCGGTCAAAGCCTGGCGGAATTTCAGGCCTTGCAGTTCAAACTGGCCGACATGGCCACCGAGCTGGAAGCGGCGCGCCTGATGGTGTGGCGGGCGGCCCGCATGATCGACCTCGACGATCCGGAAAAAACACTGCATTGCGCCATGGCAAAGCGTTTTGCCACCGATGCAGGATTTCGGGTCTGCAACGAGGCCCTGCAATTGCACGGCGGTTACGGCTATATCAAGGACTACCCGATCGAGCGGCACCTGCGCGACTTGCGGGTGCACCAGATCCTCGAGGGCACCAACGAAATCATGCGGGTCATCATCGCCAAGCGCTTGCTGGCCGATTGAAGCGCCCACCCACCCGCGAAGGCGGATAGTAATCTCTCTATCAAACGACGGGCGCAATGAACGACAGCGACGACATTCTTTTCGAGCAGCGCGGCGGCTTGGCGCTGGTCACCTTGAACCGTCCCAAGGCCTTCAACGCCTTGACCCTTGGCATGATCGAACGATTGGCCCCGCAACTGGCGGAATGGGCGAGCGACCCGCAAGTCAAGGCGGTGCTGGTTCAGGGCGCCGGCGACAAGGCCTTCTGCGCCGGTGGCGACATCGTGGCGCTATACAGGGATGGCGCCAGCAGATTCGGTGCCGAATTTTTCAAGGCCGAGTATCGCTTGAACCGGCAAATCAAGACCTTCGCCAAGCCCTACATCGCCGTCATTGACGGTGTGACCATGGGCGGTGGCGTCGGTGTCTCGGTGCACGGACGTTTTCGCGTCGCCACCGAGCACACCCTGATGGCCATGCCGGAAAGTGGCATCGGTTTTTTCCCCGACGTCGGCGGCAGCTATTTTCTGCCGCGCCTGACCGGACAGCTCGGTATCTTCATGGGTCTGACCGGATGGCGCCTGAAGGCCGCTGATTGCCTCTATGGCGGCGTCGCCACACACTTCCTCGACAGTGCCGCCTTGCCAGCCCTGATCGACGCGCTGGCCGCGGCCGACTGGTCGGCGACAGCGGCCGATGAGTTGATTGCCGGCGCTCTCGAAACCTTGGCCGGAGCAGCCGGGCCGGCGCCGCTGGCGAAACTCCAGGCGGGTATCGATCGCTGTTTCGCTGGCGAGACCATAGAAACGATCGTGTCGGCGCTGGAGGCCGAGGGCGACGAGTGGGCCGACCAGGCCTTGAGCATGATGGCAAAATGCTCGCCGAGCAGCCTGAAGGTCTCGCTGCGCCAGTTGCGCCTTGGCGCCGGCCTTGATTTCGACGCTGCCATGGTCATGGAATACCGCCTGAGCCAGGCGTTTGTCGCCGCCGGTGACTTCCGCGAGGGCATCCGCGCCCAGGTCATCGACAAGGACCGCAATCCGCGTTGGGACCCGGCCGCGCTCGCTTCGGTGAGCGACGCGGCCATCGCCGCCTACTTCGAGGAGCCGGCGGTGGGAGACCTGACATTTGACGCTTAAGGTGGGGTTTTTCGGCTAAACTGGACGGCGCGTCCGGGCGCAGCCATCAGGTGATGAGAGGGAGCAAAAAAATGGCCGATATCGGCTTTATCGGATTGGGCAACATGGGTGGCCCCATGGCCAAGAACCTTGTTCAGGCAGGCCACGGCGTAAAGGGGTTTGACGTCGGAGCGGCGGCGATCGAGACGGCTCGGGCCAACGGTGTCGAAATCGTCGGCAGCGCCGCGGAGGCCAAGGGCCCCGTGGTTTTCACCATGTTGCCGGCGGGCGAGCATGTGCGCGACGTCTATCTCGGCGACGATGGCATCATTGCCGCCGCGGATCCCGCTACGCTCTTCATCGACAGCTCGACCATCGACGTCGGCACCTGTCGCGAAGTGCATGCGGCGGCCCGCGCGGCCGGTCACAGCATGTTGGACGCGCCGGTTTCGGGCGGTGTCGCCGGCGCCGATGGGGGAACGCTGACCTTCATGGTGGGCGGCGACCAGGCCGATTTCGCCAAGGCTTCGCCGTTGTTCGAGATCATGGGGCGCACCGTGGTTCTGGCTGGCGGACCCGGCAACGGCCAGGCCGCCAAGGTGTGCAACAACATGATCCTCGGCATTTCCATGATTGCCGTTGCCGAGGCCTTCAGCCTGGCGGAAAAGCTCGGCCTCGAGGCACAGAGCCTGTTCGATATCTCTTCGAAGGCGTCGGGATCCTGCTGGGCGATGCTCAACCACAATCCGGTGCCCGGCCTTGTCGAGACCTCGGCGGCGAATCGCGACTATAAACCGGGTTTTGCCGCGGCAATGATGCACAAGGACATGAAGCTATCGCAAGCGGCGGCGGCTCAGGTCGGAGCAGCGACGCCACTGGGGGCGCAGGCGGCGGCGCTCTATACCCTCTTCGTCAATGCCGGCAACAGCGACGTCGACTATTCCGGCATCATCAAGATGATCAAGGGCGAATAGGCCGCGATTGTGCGATTCGCGATTTTTGTCGGGCGCAAACGCCGGGTTTGCCGTGCCGGCGGTCGCGGCTACCAGTTTCGCGTCAGGGCTGCTCACAAAGGGTATATGCCATTCGGAGGTGGTGTTTTTTCGCCTTTGTAGCGGATTCACAAGGAATAAAATCAATAAAATCAATAAGATATTTTGTATTGCTGTTAAGCAAAGCTTAACGGGCTTGGCGGTAAGATGTTCGAGATTCAACAACGGCTTTGGCCAGTATTTGAAGCGAGGACACCGTGAAAGCCGCTTATCTTCAGATGATCACGCTTGTCGAACGACTGCACCGCCAGTGTTTGGAAGTTGTGAAGGCAGAACTTGAACGTCGGGGCATCCGCGATCTCAACAACGTGCAGGCCTTGATCCTGTACAACATCGGTTCCGAAGAGCTTTCGGTCGGTGAGTTGACGCAGCGCGGGTATTACCTGGGCTCGAACGTCTCTTACAACGTCAAGAAGATGGTGGAGAACGGATATCTCATTCAGGAGCGTTCGCCGCACGACCGCCGGTCGTTCCATGTGCACGCTTCGGAAAAGGGCCTCGATATCTATCGCGGTCTGAGTACGCTCTTCGACGCACACGCCGAACAGCTCGATAGTGGCGATCTCTCAAGCGAACGCCTTGACGACGCGAACGCCGCCCTGCGCCGCTTGCAGCAGTTCTGGTCGACTCCCAATCACTATGGTGGTCGGATGAATTCCGCAGCTTAAGCCCTACACGCCTCCCTCGCCTAAGGACCCCGTTTCGGGGTCCTTTTTTTATGGGCGATCCGGTAAATAGTCTCACCTCGAAAAGGGAGATGTCGCTTGGAGGGTG
>JAJFGM010000799.1 GCA_021776145.1 Kiloniellaceae bacterium
TGTCGACGCCGTTCCGCGCCGGCGGAACTGTCACCGCCGGCAACGCCTCGGGCGTCAACGACGGCGCGGCGGCTCTGCTGGTGGCCTCCGAGGCGGCGGTCGAACGCTTCGGCTTGCAGCCATTGGCGCGCATTGGCGGCATGGCCAGCGCCGGTGTGCCGCCGCGTATCATGGGCATCGGGCCGGCACCTGCGAGCCGCAAGCTGCTGCACAGGTGCGGCCTGGCTGTGGGTGACATCGACGTCATCGAACTCAACGAGGCCTTCGCCGCCCAGGCCCTGGCGGTGACCCGCGAACTCGGCCTGGCCGACGACGCCGAGCACGTCAACCCCAACGGCGGCGCCATCGCGTTGGGCCATCCCCTGGGCATGAGCGGCGCCCGGCTGGCCTTGACCGCGGCGCTGGAGCTGCGCCAGCGCGACGCCAAACGGGCGCTCTGCACCATGTGCATCGGTGTCGGTCAGGGCATCGCGCTGCTATTGGAAGCGGCCTGACGCCTGCTTCCCGCGACAAGACAAAACGAAAGAGAAGAGCGAGAGGAGATCGGAGAGATGCTGGACCTGACCCCGCGGAAAGAGGACCTGGATCCGATCGAGGTGGCGTCGCGCGACGAGATCCAGGCCCTGCAGTTGCAGCGCCTCAAGGCTTCCCTGCGGCATGCCTATGACAAGGTCGCCCACTATCGCAAGGTATTCGATGCTCAGGGCGTTGGCCCCGACGACCTCTCCAGCCTCGCGGATCTGGCCAGGTTCCCCTTCACCGGCAAGCAGGACCTGCGCGACAACTACCCCTTCGGCATGTTCGCCGTGCCGGAGCACAAGGTGGCGCGCGTGCATGCCTCTTCCGGCACCACCGGGCAGCCGACGGTGGTCGGCTATACGGCCAGGGACGTCGACATCTGGGCCGAGGTGGTGGCCCGCTCTATCCGCGCCTCGGGCGGTCGCCCCGGCGACAAGGTGCATGTGTCCTACGGCTACGGGCTCTTCACCGGCGGCCTCGGCGCCCATTATGGCGCCGAGAAGCTGGGCTGCACGGTGATCCCGGTCTCCGGCGGCATGACCGAGCGCCAGGTCCAGCTGATCCGCGAGTTCAAGGCGGACGTCATCATGGTGACGCCGTCCTACATGCTGTCGATCCTCGACGAGTTCGAGCGCCAGGGCCTCGATCCCCGGGCGACCGCCCTCAAGGTCGGCATCTTCGGCGCCGAGCCCTGGACCAACGCCATGCGCCAGGAGATCGAGCAGCGCTTCGACATGCACGCCGTCGATATCTATGGCCTCTCCGAGGTGATCGGCCCGGGCGTCGCCAACGAATGCGTCGAGACCAAGGACGGCCTGCACATCTGGGAGGACCACTTCTATCCCGAAATCGTCGATCCGGTCAGCGGCGCGGTCCTGCCGGACGGCGAAATGGGCGAACTGGTCTTCACCTCGCTGACCAAGGAGGCCATGCCCATCGTGCGCTACCGCACCCGCGACCTGACGCGGCTGCTGCCGGGCACGGCGCGCAGCATGCGGCGCATGGAAAAGGTGACCGGACGCAGCGACGACATGATGATCGTGCGCGGCGTCAACGTCTTTCCGACCCAGATCGAGGAACAGCTTCTGAAGTGCGGCGGCCTGTCGCCGCATTATCAGGTGCGGCTGACGCGTGAAAACCGCATGGACGAGATGACTGTCCTGGTCGAAGCCCGTGCCGCGGCGGCGAGCCCGGAAGCGCGCGCCGCCAGTGCCCGCGAACTGGGCCATCACATCAAGAACGTCATCGGCATCTCGGCCAAGATCCAGGTCGACGCTCCCGGTCAGGTCGAGCGCTCCGGCGGCAAGGCACGGCGTGTCGTCGACCAGCGGCCGAAAGACTGAAACGTGACCGTGGCATCCGAACCCGCCGCCTCAACGCAGGTCGAGTCTCAAACCAGCAAGGAAACGAGAATGAGTGCCCCATGGCGCGCGTGAGATCCCAGGAATACGACGAGAAGCAGGCCTCGATCCTCGACCAGGCGGCCAAGCTCTTCGCGCGCAACGGTTTTGCCCGCACCTCGATCTCCGAGCTGTCGAAGGAATGCAATGCCTCGAAGGCCTGGATCTATCACTACTACGAGAGCAAGGAAGCCATCCTCTATCGCATCCTCGACCGCCACATGCGCGAGTTGGTCGAGGCATTGATCATCGAGCCGGCGGCGGGAGGCACTCCGGAAGCCCATCTCGGCACCCTGGTCGAGCGCCTGCTGAAGGTCTATGAGGATGCCGACGATACCCACCGCGTCCTGCTCGGCGATCTGCACATCCTGCCCCCGGACCAGCGCGACAGCATTCGCGGCATGGAACGGCAGATCGTGCGGATCTTCGCCGACGCCATCGCCGCCACCGCGCCGCATCTGGCCGGACAGCCGGAGCTGCTCAAGCCCGTGACCATGTCCCTGTTCGGCATGCTCAACTGGCACTACACCTGGTTCAAGGAAGGCGGGCCCCTGTCACGCGGCGATTACGCCCGCCTCACCACCCAACTCTTTCTCAACGGCGTCAAGGCGGTCGACTGAGTGCAGCGCCACGCGACGCTACCGGGCCTTGCCAAGGCTGCCGCCTCGCACTCTCCAGGGAGAATGGAAGGGGCGGTATCCTCGGCTTCGCTCGCGGGCCGCACCAAGACCCGGATGAATTGCCCTTCCGTTTGTTAGCCGCCGATTTAAAGGAATTGACGATATTCCATTGATGTAATATATTACACACATGGAATGGAGTGTTGAATACACCGATCAATTCGGCGATTGGTGGAAAGAACTCACCGAAAAACAGCAGGACGCCATCGCCGCAAGTGCCGGTTTGCTCGGTCAATATGGCCCGTCGCTCGGACACCCTCATTCCTCGGGCGTTGAAGGCTCAAGACACACTCACATGCGTGAGCTGCGTGTGCAGAGCGGCGGAAAACCGCTGCGTATCTTCTACGCTTTCGACCCGCGCCGAACAGCCATCTTGCTGATCGGTGGCGACAAAACAGGGGACAACCGCTTCTACGAAAAATATACGCCGTTGGCGGATGACCTCTATGACCAATACTTGGAAGAGCTCGGAAAGGAAGGATTGATATGAGCGGACACAAACCTTTTGGCGGCTTGACGAAAGACTGGCCGGACGCGCGGCGCAGGCGCGTGGCGGACCAGAGCGCGGCCCTTGCCGACGAAATGACCTTGCGCGAACTGCGCGAGGCGCTGGACGTCAAACAGCAGGAAATTGCCGATAGTCTAAAAATAAAGCAGCCTGCCGTAGCCCGGCTTTTGGGGCGGGCGGATATGCATATCAGCAATCTGCGCCGCCTGGTCGAATCCATGGGCGGGGAACTGGATATTCGGGCACGTTTCCCGCAGGGCGATGTGAAAATCGCCAATCTTGGTGAAGAGCCGCAACCCAAAAAATGACGGACAAGCGAGGCAATTGTATAGGATCTACAACAGCGTTGATCTCACGAGACAAATATTTGTCTATGTCGGACAGACAAGCGATTTTGACGCCCGCAAGCGCCAGCGCCTCATCACGCTCCGGTAGAAGAATACGCGTCCCCAGGAAAGGTGGCCTGCAATCCTGGCTTGCCCAGGCTCATGACGCTGACATCGAGCTTCGATTTATCATCCCGGAAGTGGTCGGGATCGGTTTCCGGGATCGATCGGAATATCCGCTCGCGATCATCGGCAAGTTTTTCGGCACTATCGCCAACGCAACGGCCTCTCTCGCGCCGCGCTGCACCCGGAAGGGCACGCCCACTTCGACGCTCACGTTTGGTTTTCAATGATGGTCAACAACCTGGCGTGCATCGTGGGCCTCAAGCCGGCATAACCCGCTCCGCAGCCACACGCCCAGTCAGGCCAAAGCCACCGCGAAACAACCGATGTTTATCGACCCGCACTACATCAGATAGTTAAAGCAGATTCACCGGGTCAATGGATCGCCGCTGGCGATTGCATGTGACCCGGATCTGCTCTAGCCAGCCGCGGCGCCAGTCTCCACAATAGTCGCGTTGGGACGCCACGGCGGCGTGACCGGCATTTCTCGAATCGGACAAGGCAGCGGGGCATGACCGCAAGACGCGACAGGCGGGCGCTCTTCTTCTGGCTCTCGGCGGGCCATTGGGCGAACGACAGCGGCCCGGGCGCGGTCTGGATCATCGCGCCGGCGATCGCCGTGGCCATGAACCTGAGCCCGGCCGAACTCGGCCTGCTGATCGCCATTCACAACGTCGGCGCGTCGCTGGCCTATTTTCCCGCCGGCATCCTCGCCGACCGCGTTGCCAACCATGGCCGCCTGCTGCTCGCCACCTTCGTTTGGGTCGCTCTCGGATACGCCGCGGCCAGCCTGGCGTCGGGCTTTTGGGGCATCGCCCTACTGCTCGCCGTCGCCGGGCTGGGCGATGCCGCCTGGCATCCCATCGCCACCGGCGTTCTGGTCAAGCTGCAACCCGAGCGCAAGGCCGAGGCGCTCGGCATCCATGCCTTTGGCGGTACCCTGGCCGAGGTGACGGCACCGCTCGCCATGGGCTTCCTGCTTGCTGTTTTCGACTGGCGCACGGCACTGCTCTTCGCCGCGGTCCCTGCCGCGGTCATGGCGGTGGCCTTTCTGCGTATCGTGCCGCGCATTCCGCGGGCGCAGGGGCCGCGCCTGTCGCTGGACGATCTGCTGACCCTCATGCGCCACTGGCGGCGGCCCCTGGGTCTGGGCATCGTCGCGACGATCTCGGTCTACAACATGGCCTTCGTCGCCATCCTGGCGATGATGCCGCTCTATCTGCAGAGCGTGCACGCCTTCACTCCGGCCGAGACCGGCATCGTCTTTGCTATCACCATCCTTTTCGGCGCCTTGATGCAGCCAGTGACCGGGCGCCTGTCCGATCGCATCGGGCGCAAGCCGGTGGTTGTCTTCGGCAACCTCGCCGCCGCCGCGGCGGCGCTGTGTCTCTGGCAATTCGGCGACCGGCTCGTTGTCGCCCTGCTGGCCATTGCCGTCGCGGTGATCCTGCTGGCCGCCATCCGCTCGTCGCTGCTGGCGGTGACCATCGACTATGCCAAGGACCGCGCCGCGACGACCCTGGGCCTGGCCTTTGCCGTGCTCGACGGCGTCGGCGCGACCGGTGCCTGGCTGGCCGGTCTGGCCGCCAACGTCGAACTCGAACTCGCGTTCCTGCTTGCGGCGGGGCTGTCGCTCGCGGCCGGCTTCGGCGCGATGTGTCTGGTGCTGGCCGGTCCGGCGCCGCGCGAAGCCGGTGCCGTGTCCTAGTGGTAAAAATCATACGGATGAGTCCACGCAAACCGGCAGAAAACCGAGCGAAACGGGTTGAAACGAGGGTTCCTTCTGTCTGATTCTATCCACTAGTGGCTCGACACAGAGGGTTGCCGGTTATGCCTCGGCCTTCTCCGGCGTCGTTTCGGCGATGCCGCCGAAGCGGGCGAAGAACGCGCTGCCGGGCAGCGGCAGGGGTCCGCTCTCGGTCTCGAAGGTCTCGCTGATCCAGGACTCCGAGGGTGCCGCCAGCCGGGCGTAGATGTCGCGGCAGACGTCCAGCGCCTGGCCGCCGCTCCAGTCGGCCGGCAGCATCTCGCTTGGCAGGCCAGGGTCGCGCAGCAGGACGCGGCGGTAGGCATGCACCAGCAAAAGCCGGGTCTGCACGGCACGCAGGCGGTCGAGACTTTCGCCGCCGCCGAGGGCGTCGCGGATCGGCTGGTAGTGGCCAAGGAACTCGTCATAGGCGGCGCGCAGCGCCGCGAGATCCCAAGTGTCGCGCGCCAGCCGGCGCAGGCCGCCGCCGCCGGCCGGGCCGGCGCCGTCAATCACCACCGCCTCATGATCCTCGAGCAGGCGTTGCAGATCGCGGTCCAGTTCCTCGTTCGGGCGGCTCGGCGCGATCAGCGCGCCCGGCCCGACACTGGCGAAGCCAAATCCGGCAAGCGCCTTGCGCAGGCTGTCACGCGCTTCCGGGGCGCCGCCGGGCAGCAGCACGACGCGCCAGCTTCCCGGCCAGGGCGCCGCGGCGCCGGCATAGATCCGCCTGGCGGCGGCGACGCTGCGGGCGCGGCCACTGGCGGAAAATCCGTAGTAGCTCTGGCGCCCGACATGGTGGCGCTGCAGCCAGCCCTCGCCGACCAAGCGCGTCATCGAGGTGCGCACCAGCCCGTCGGACATGCCGAAGCCCCGCATCAGCTTCAACAGGCTGCCGAGCCACAACGTGCCGCCGCGGGTGACCACGATGTCGCCGAAAACCGTTATGATGAGGTCGCCGGTGCGGATCGGCTTGCGGGCGCGGAAGCGCTCGACCAGGCTGTCGATGAGGTATTCGAGGTGGGTCGGCGCGGCCATGGTTTGCAGAATCGTGACTTGGCGGCGGCCTGTCCAGGGTTTTATGTAACGTTTTGAGGAACGGTCGGCGATCTGAGTCGCGCCGGCGGCGAAAGGAGAAGACCTTGCTGCAGGTTTATGAAATCGACGGCCTCATACCGGTCGTCGACCCCTCCGCTTTCGTGCATCCGACGGCGGTGCTCATCGGCGACGTCATCATCGGGCCCGGCTGCTACGTCGGACCGGCGGCCAGCCTGCGCGGCGACTTTGGCCGCTTGGTTCTGGGCGCCGGTGCCAACATCCAGGACACCTGCGTCATGCACGGGTTCCCCAAGTCCGATACCGTGGTCGAGGCCGATGGCCACATCGGCCATGGCGCCGTGCTGCACGGCTGCACGGTCAAGCGCAACGCCCTGGTCGGCATGAATGCGGTGGTCATGGACGGGGCGGTGATCGGCGAGTCCGCCATCGTTGCCGCCATGGCCTTCGTCAAGGCCGGCTTCGAGCTGCCGGAACGGCATCTGGCGGCCGGCACCCCGGCCCGCATCCTGCGTGAACTGCGCGAAGAAGAACTGACCTGGAAGGCCGCCGGCACGCGCGAATACCAGGAACTGACCCGCCGCTCCCTTGCCAGCCTGCGCCCCGTCGCCCCATTGCGGGCGGTCGAGCCGGACCGGCCGCGCCTGCAACTCGGTGACGTCGAACCGCTTTATCTGACCAAGACACCACGGGAATAGCGTTCAGAGCAAAGGGCATTATGATACAAAATATTGACTGTTTTTTGGTTTTCCGTACTATAAAAGTATTCGGGCCGTGACGCCCGAGACCGGTCGCTTGCGCGGCCTAGAGATGGGGAGAGGAAGCGTCATGTCTGCGAAGGAAAAACTGGCCCATACCATGGAGTTCCCGCCGGATACGGAACAGCCGAACGTCTATCCGCTGAGCTGGCCCTCCAAGACCCGGAAGATGGAAGAGATCTGGAGCGCCGCGCAGCGCGAGACCTGGGACCCGGAAGCGCTGCCGTGGGACACCTTCGACCCGGAGTCCTATTCCTGGGAGGAGCGCGAGGCCATCGCCTATTGGTGGACCCTGTTGTCGGTCTTCGACGGCTCGGCGCCGCCGGTCTTCGCCGCCGCCATGATCAAGACCTACGAGGACCACGAGGAAGACCCGGTGCGCAGCTGCTTCTTCTCGGTCACCCGTGACGAGCACAATCACGAGCAGGTCTGCCGTCTGGCGATCACCAAGCTTCTGGGTTCGCCGGGGCCGCTGGATCACGAGCCGCGCAGCGAACTCGGCCGCAAGGCGCAGCGCAACGCGCGCTGGCTCTATTACAACGGCGGGCGCTACTGGAACGGCTACAAGACGGCGGTGCCGAAATACAGCCTGGCGGTGCTCTTCAGCTCCTTCCTCATGGGCGAGATCGCCGCCGCGACGATCTTCCAGCAAATGGCCGCCAACAGCACCGAACCGGTTTTCACCGAAGCCTTCCGCAACATCGGCCGCGACGAGGGCCGCCATATGGCGATCTGCATGTCGTTGATGGAACGCGACTACCCGCACCTCTCCGAAGCCGACAAGGAGGTCATCACCAAGCAGATCCGCGCCGGCTACATGTTCCTCTCGGCCGTGCTCTTCGAGCCGCCGGAAGACTTCTGGGACCTGCCCGAGGACTTCATTTCGGTGCAGCGCGAGTGCGAAGAAGTGGCGCGCATGGCCGGCTTCGGCGTGCCGACCTATGAGGCGAAGAAGGAAAACTGGCGCAACGCCATGCTCAATCTGAAAGGCGTGCTCGATAAGTACGACACGCCCTTTCCGGCGATCCCCGAAGTCGGCATCACCGGCAAGGAGATCACCGACATCGAGATGGAAGATATCATCCCTGTGTTTTAGACTTCGAGAGCCAGTGCCAGGTGACCGGGTGGCCGCGGCCACCCGGTTTTTATTTTTTGGGAGAGGCATGACTCCATGACGGTGATCCGGCTTTACCCCTCCGGACAGGAAGTCCCCTACCAGGCCGGAGAGACCGTTCTCGCGGTGCTGGAAAAGGCCGGCTACGCGCTGCCCAACAACTGCCGCGCCGGGGCTTGCGGCGAATGCAAGGTCAAGGTCCGCAGCGGCGCTTTCGACCAGGGCATGGTGCTCGACATGGCGCTGTCGCAGGACGAGCGGCAACAGGGTTTCGGCCTGATGTGCATGGCCAAGCCGCTGGACGCGGTGCTGGAGATCGAGTGGGGCACCGAGGACGCCCAGCCCAAGCTTTTTCCGCCGCGCGAGAAGGTGCCCTTCATCCTCGTCGACCGCATCGAACGCACGCCGCGCATCACCGAATTGCGCCTGCGCCCGCTCGGCCGGCCGATCCGCTTCTGGCCAGGCCAGTACGTCATGCTCGGCGATGCCGAGACCGGCGTCGTCCCGCGCTCCTATTCCATCGCCAACGCGCCGCAGGCCGACGGCGAGATTGTCCTCCAGGTCAGCCGTGTCGATGACGGCCAGACCAGCCGCTGGGTGCACGAGACCCTCAGGCCCGGCGACCGGGTGCGCCTGGCCGGGCCCTACGGCACCTTCATCGGCGACCCCAGCGTCGAGACGCCGGTGCTCTGCCTTGCCGCCGGCTCGGGCCTGGCGCCGATCCTGTCGCTCGCCAACGCCGCCCTGCGGCGCGGCTTCCGTCATCCCGTCACCCTGATCTTCTCGGCTCGCGGCGAGGCCGACGTCTACGACCGTGGGCTCATGGCCTACTGGCAGGCGCGGCACCGCAACTTCAAGTTCCGCCCGACCCTGACGCGAGCCCCGGACACAAAAGGGGAAGGCGGTGCGGAGGGTCATGGCGAACTGCGCGGCCGCATCCCCGAGATCCTGCCCGGCCTCTTCCCCGACCTCGCTGGCCACAGCATCTTCATCGCCGGCAGCACCGACTTCGTCGATGCCTGCGTCGCGGCGGTCAAGGCGCTCGGCGCCGAAGATAAACTCATCCACACCGAGGGTTTTTTCGAACAGCAGACCCCCGAGGCGCCGGCGGAAGACCGGCTGGCGACCGTATCGCAATGAATTCGGCGCGGGGCCTCGGCCCCAGGCCTTACTCCGATAACGGCTGCGGCTGACTCAACAGCCATTGTTGGAACCGCCGGATCTTCGGCCGCGACGCGTTCGGCTTTGGGCAGACGATCCAATAGGCGAACTCGGCGGGCACTTCATCGGGCAGCGGCCGAATCAGCCTGCCGGCGCCGAGATCCAGATCCGCTAGGGCGGTGCGCGCCAGCGCGATACCCTGGCCGGCGATCGCCGCGTCGATGGCGAGGCTGCTCTGACTGAAGACGGGCCCGTGGTTGAGATCGAGCGCGTCCGCGCCGACCGCCTCCAGCCAGCCAGCCCATGCCGAGCGATCGCGGTCGTGAAGCAGCACGTAGTTTGCCAAATCGTTTGCGCACCCGATGTGCCGAACCGACGGCCTTAAGTGCGGGCTGCAGACCGGAACCAGTTTTTCCTCGCAGAGCCGCAAGACGTTCAAGTGCGGCCAATTTCCATCGCCATGCCGCACGGCCAGGTCGATGCCGTCACCGTCAAAGGTGACGTGTTGCGGGGCGGCGGAAATGCGCAGATCGATATCGGAATGGCTGGCGATGAATTCGCCAAGTCGCGGCACCAGCCACTTGGATGCAAAGTTCGGCGAACAGCTGACCGTCAGCACGTGGTCGTCGTTTTGCGGCTTGAGGGCATTCCCGCCGGCCCGCAGGCACGCGAGGGAGTCCCGCGCGAAGGGGAGATAGATTCGCCCGGATTCGGTCAGGGCAATGCCGCGGGCTTCCCGCTCGAACAGCTTAACCCCCAGACGGGTTTCGAGCTCGCGGATCTGGTGGCTGACCGCTCCCTGGGTTTGTCCGAGCTCGGCGGCGGCATCGGTAAAACTGAGGTGCCGAGCCGCGGCTTCAAAGCCGCGCAACGCCGCCGTGGACGGCAAGGACCGTGATTGATCAGACATTAAAAACACTCATACATATATCAATATTATTCGTTTGTTTACGCCATAAAAAATGAAGAAGATATCAGAATACTAAATGACATCTATCACGGAGATCTAATTGTGTCGACCCCTGCCACGGCGATCAGCGCCGAAGAGTTGAGCCCGCGAATCGGAACACCCCAAGCGCCGCTTCTGTTCGATGTCTGTCGGGCCGAAGCCTTTGCCGAGAGCGAGCGCGTGATTGCCGGAACGCGTTGGCGGAACCACATGCTGGCCGATGAATGGGGCCGTGCCCTCGACCCGGCCGCCGAGGTCGTGGTGTGCTGCGTGCATGGCCACAATGTCAGTCAGATCGCGGCGGCCAAACTTCGATCCCTGGGTTTGAGGGCGCGTTTCCTCGCGGGCGGCACGCAAGGTTTTTTGTCGAAGGGCGGGCCGTCCGTGCTGCGTCGGAGCTGGCCGCACGGCCTGGACGGCCGGCCCAGCCGCTGGGTCACGCGCGAAAGCCCGAAGATCGACCGCATCGCCTGTCCCTGGTTTATTCGCCGTTTCCTCGACCCCGCGGCAGAGATCATTTATGTCGAGGCGGAATGGGTGCGCGACATCGCCGAGGAACTCGATGCGGAGGCCTTTGATGTCGATGGCGTCACCTTCACCCACACAGGCGACCTCTGCAGTTTCGACAGCTTTCTCGATCATTTCGGCGTCACGGACGAGAGCCTGCGCCATATCGCCCGGATCATTCGCGGCGCCGACACCGCCCGGCTAGATCTGGAGCCGCAGTGTGCCGGACTCCTGGCCATGGCCCTGGGCATTTCAGCGCTGCACGAAAATGATCTTGCCGCCTTGGATCACGGTATCGCACTCTACGACAGTCTCTATGCCTGGGCCCGCCACGCGCGCCGGGAGACCCACGACTGGCAGCCCGATAGCGATGCGGCATGAGTAAGACCGCGTTGGCGCCGGCCAGCGAGCGGAATCCGGATAGGGCACAGGGTTCCCCGTCATTCCCAGAGACGCTCAAGGTCTTCGGCGGCATCGGGCTGCTGTCTTTTGGCGGACCGGCCGCGCAGATCGCGCTGATGCATCGGGTCCTCGTCGACGAGCGCCGCTGGCTGTCCGAGCAACAGTTCCTCAGCGCCCTCAGCTTTTGCATGCTCTTGCCGGGGCCCGAAGCCATGCAACTGGCGACCTACACGGGCTGGCGCCTCCACGCGACCAAAGGCGGTCTGGCCGCCGGCCTGCTTTTTGTCCTGCCCGGCGCGATCCTGGTTCTCGCCCTGGCGGCGATCTATGCCGCCTTTGGCGAGGTGCCGGCCGTTCAAGCCATTTTTGTCGGTGTCAAGGCGGCCGTGCTTATCATCGTGGTCGAGGCCCTGCTGCGCGTTGCCAAGCGCGCTCTGAAGCGCCCGGAGAGTTGGGCGCTCGCCGCCGCCTCCTTTGTCGCCTTCTTTTTCCTGTCGCTGCCCTTTCCGCTGGTCATCGCCATGGCGGCGGCGGTCGGTTTCGCCCTGGCCTGGCTGCGGCCGGATCCGCTTGAGGGCGCGCCGCCAACCATGGCGCCCCTCGCCCTGGTCGACCTTTGGCGGAGCCTGCGAACGATTGCGGTCTGGCTGGCGATCTGGTTTGGCCCCTTGGCGGCCGTCGCCCTGGCCTTTGGCCCCGATCACGTCTTGGCGCAGCTCGGCATCTTCTTTTCCAAGCTTGCGGTCGTCACCTTCGGCGGCGCCTATGCGGTCCTCGCCTATATGGCGCAAGAGGTGGTGCAGGGCCACGGCTGGCTGAGCGCGGGGGAGATGCTCGACGGGTTAGGCCTGGCCGAAACAACCAATGGGCCGCTCATCCTGGTGACCGAGTTTGTCGGTTATCTCGCTGCCTACCGCTTCGGCGGCGGCCCGCCGATCCTGTTGGGGGTCCTCGGCGCCGCGGTTACGCTCTGGGCAACCTTCACACCGTGTTTCCTGTGGATCTTCGCCGGCGCGCCCTTTGTCGAGCGACTGGAAAGCGCGCCGCGTCTGAGGGGCGCCCTGAGCGGGGTGACGGCGGCCGTTGTCGGCGTCATTCTCAATCTCACGGTTTGGTTCGGGCTGCATGTATTTTTCCGCAGCGTGAGCGCGGCGGATGTCGGGCCCTTCACCTTCTGGCGCCCCGAGGTCGCGACGCTCGACGGGCTGACCGTCGCGCTCGCGGGCATCGCCGCGCTGGCGCTTTTTCGCTTTCATGTCGGACTTGCCCGGACCCTGGTGCTGACCGGCGGCATCGCCCTTGCGTGGCATTGGCTGGTTTGACCGCCGACCTGCTATCCCGATCCAGGGGCTGACAGGGAGCGCCAGCAGGTCTCGGCGTCGCCCGCCACCTGTGCTATCAAGGCGCAACAGTTCATGCCAGGGAGCGAGAAATGAAATCCAAGGCCGCGGTTCTTTTCGAAGTGGGCCAGAAACTCGAGGTCTGCGAGGTCGATGTGGCGGATCCGCAGCCCGGCGAGGTGCGGGTCCGCATGGTGGCGGGCGGCGTCTGTCACAGCGACCTGCATGTCATGACCGGCCATCTGGTGGCGCCGGTTCCGGCGGTGCTCGGCCATGAGGGGGCCGGTGTCGTGCACGACGTCGGCGCCGGTGTTACCTCGGTCAAGCCCGGCGACCACGTGATCCCGTTGTGGCGGCTGTCCTGCGGCGAATGCGAGTACTGCACCGGCGGACGGCCGGCGCTCTGCGCCATCGGCACGGAGATCCGCTGGTCCGGGCGCCTCGCCGACGGCACCAGCCGCTTCAGCCTCGATGGCCGGGAGCTTAAGCACTTCGCCGGCGTTTCGACTTTTTCGAACTATACCGTGGTGCCGGAAAAGGCGATCCTCAAGATCCCCGCCGATATCCCGCTGGAACGAGCGGCCCTTCTGGGCTGCGCGGTGATCACCGGCGTCGGCGCGGTGATCAATGCCTCGCAGGTGCGCCCGGGGCGGACGGTGGCGGTCTTCGGTACCGGCGGTGTCGGCGTCAATGTCGTGCAGGGCGCGGTGCTCGCCGGCGCCGAGAAGATCATTGCCGTCGACTTGATGGCCAGCCGGCTGGAAGAGGCCAGGAACTTTGGCGCCACCCATCTGGTGAACCCCGCCGACGGCGACCCGGTCGAACAGATCCGCGCCCTGACCGGCGGCCGCGGCGTCGACTATTCCTTCGAGGTCATCGGGCTGCCGCTGACCATGCGCCAATCCTACGACTGCCTGGCCAAGCGCGGCGTCGCCATGATCGTCGGCATCACGCCGACAACGGCCGAGGTGACGGTGTCGTCGCTCTCGCTGGTCTACGAGGAACGCGTGCTGACGGGGTCGCTCTATGGTTCGGCGGCGCCGAAGACCGACATTCCCAGGCTCATCGATCTCTACCGCGCCGGCAGCCTCAAACTCGACGAACTGCTGACCCGCAGCTACCCGCTGGAAGAGATCAACGAGGCCTACGCCGACCTGGAGTCCGGCGCCACGCTGCGCAGCGTCGTCACATTTTGACGCCGCGCCTGAGCCGTCGAAGGGCGGCGACCAGAACCGTTTCGGGACGGGTCGAATGGCTGAGTTGACGTTCCTGGGGGCGACGGAGGGAGTGACCGGCTCCGCCTACCTCATCCAAACGCGATCCGCGACGGTCCTGCTGGAATGCGGCTTGTTTCAGGGCAGCCGTCACGAACAGGCGGCCAACGACAAGCCCTTTGCCTTCGATGCCGCAAAGCTCGACGCGGTGATCCTGTCGCACGCGCACCTCGACCATTCGGGGCGCCTTCCCAAGCTGGTGGCCGAGGGCTTCGACGGCCCGATCTTCATGACCTCTCCGACCGCGGAACTGCTGGAGATCATGCTCAAGGATTCGGCCTTCCTCGAACAGCGCGACACGGAATGGGAGAACAAACGCCGGCGCCGGGCCGGCAAGCGCGACATCGCGCCGCTGTTCACCCTCGCGGACGTCGAGGCGGCGCTGGCGCTCTGCCGCGGCCTCGACTATGGCGCGCGTGTCGACGTGGCCGAAGGGATCGCGGTGCGCTTTCGCGATGCCGGCCACATCCTCGGCTCGGCCATTGTCGAGATCTTCCTCACCGAGGGCGGCGCGGAACGCAAGCTGGTCTTCTCCGGCGATCTCGGCAACAGCAGCGCCGCCCTGCTGCGCGATCCGGAGAGTCTCGCAGAGGCCGACGTCCTGCTGCTCGAATCGACCTACGGCGACCGCGAGCATCGCCGCATGGACGCCACCCTGGCGGAGTTCGCCGACATCGTCGCCAGGGCCGCCGCG
>JAJFGM010000800.1 GCA_021776145.1 Kiloniellaceae bacterium
CTTGGCTGAATCTTCCTCCAGCACCTCGTTCCAGGCCTTCTCGAACACGGCAGTCTGGTCGTCTCTCCAGCGCCGCGTTTCCACGCCATGCTTTTCACCCATTTCGACCATCGCGAAAGGATTCACGTACTCGGTCTCGGCGAAGGTGTGGTGGATGCTGTCGCCACAGGCGATTTCGACCATGGCTTGATACTGGTCAGGAAGGGAATCCCACTTTTCCTTGTTGATCAGCAACTGGCTGATCGACACCTGCTGATGCCAGCCGGGGAAATAGTTGTTCTTGGCGATCTGATAGAAACCATACTTGATGTCCATCGCCGGCATGGAGAATTCCGTGGCGTCGATGACGCCCTTTTCCAATGCCGGGAAGATATCGCCACCCGCCAAGAGTTGGGTCGAAACGCCGATCTTCTGCATGACACGGGCGCCAAGGCCGAAGAAGCGCATCTTCAGACCGCGGAGCTGTTCAAGATCCGTGATCTCTTCCTTGAACCAGCCGGAAGTCTCCGGGCCGATCGCGAAGCAATCCTGTTGATGGATGCCGTGTTTGGCGTAGATTTCCTTTTGGATATCGTTGCCACCGCCGAACATCTTCCAGGCGAAGTATTCGCCCATGGACGGGCCGAAAGGCACGGCGGTGAAGAACGCGAGCGCCGGATATTTTCCGACATCGTAACCGGCCGTGGTCCAGGCCGCTTCGATGGAGCCCTTGGAGGTGGCGTCGAAGCCCTCGTTCGCCGGGATCAAGGCACCGGGTTCGAAGAACTTCATGGTGAAGGCGCCGCCGGACAGGCGTTCGATGTTCTTTGAAAAACGGACACCCGAGGTGCCGAGGTGCGGCACGCTGCTGCCCCAGGCGCTATGCAACTTCCATTTAATGCGTTCTTGAGCATTGGCGACCGTCGTCACACTGACGGCCGCAACCGCCACTGCCGCTACGACGCTAAGTATACTTTTCCTGTTCATCCCCAAAACCTCCCGTTTCCTGTTCAATTATCTGTTTTTTTGGCCATTCGAACGACCAGGACCGACTGTCGATAACACCCCGTAACAGCGCAGCGTTTATCCCGGTTGCAGAGGACGTTAGCACAGCCATCCCTGAAGCACCAAACCGGTATTTTTTTTGGCCCGAAAACACGCGCTCGGGGAGCAACTGAGTAGGACCGCAATCACATCGAGTGGCCGGCGAAACTCAGCGCCGATCACAGCACGAAATTTCTCTAACTTTAACAATGTCAAATCCTTGCGTCCGTAAGTGCAGCTTATACTTTCACTATTAACGTATACGTTGAAGGGTGTCGCGCACCAGGCTCTCACCCACTCGCCAAACTGCAGAGTTGGCGTTTACGATCGGCGATCATCGGCCCGGTATCCACCATATATTCCTGCATATAGGGCGTTTGCATGTGGTGATCGATCGCCGCCTGATCGGCATAAACCTCGTAGAGGAACACCGTGCCGCTGGCATCGGTCGGAACCAGAAGCTCGAAGCCCCGACAGCCCGGTTCGTTCTTCAGCACGTTGCCGCGATGCACGCGGGCACGCGCAATAAACGCGTCCATTTGGCCGTCGACGATCTTCAATTCGACCAACAATACAAGGCTGCTCATGGATGTCTCCACCAATACAATGCTTTGGCGCATAATATGGAGGTACGGCGACGCCGCATAGCAAAACCCGCACCACGGGTCGGGCACGCGGGCGGCGTCGCGAATCCACTCCGAACGCGTGATCAGGTGCCCGCTTTGATCGCCCGCCAGAACTTCGAATTGAGGAAGTCGACGAACCCGTCGTGCTGCGCCTGCAGACAGCGACGGAAGCTGGCCGTACCTTCGACCGTGACGACATAGCGGCAAAGTTCGAAGGCACCGCGAGCCCGCTCTCTGGCGGCGGGCGACAGCGATTGCTTGTCGTCCTGTGACATTGCGCGCCGCCACGCCGCCTCGCCGCCGCTTGTATCGCCGACACCTTGCGGCAGCAGGTTGATCATGCGCGCGGTGACACGGGCCGCCTGCATGCGCTCGCCGTTGGCGTCGACCATGCGGTTGCCGAGTTGACGAATGGGGCCGGTGAGGAGTTCGGCCTCGCCTTCAGAAATCGGTTTCGCGTCCCCGGGTTGCGGCTCGGGCAGCAGGGCGACATTGTCCGCGACCTCAACTTGGAGACGATCGACGCCAAGCGCCCGCAGCAGGTCACGCCGAACGCTGACCCGGACCGCGAGATGGCGCCGTACCGACTCAAAGCGCAGCGCCGCCCGCCCGTTGAGGGCAAGCGAACGGCCGTCGGCGGTGATGCCGCTGAGCCGGATCTCGCCAGCGCCGGCCAGGCTGTATTGCGTGCCGGGCGACGGAGAGAAACGGCTGGAATCGAGACAGAAGGAGGTAAGTTCGGCACCGCAGTCGCTGTCATTGCAGGTCAGATCGACCGTTCCCTGGGTTGCCACCAACGCCAGGGCCTGGGGCGCCGCACGCGCGGCGTCAATCCCGGCAACGCCGAAGCCAAAAACAACAAAGGCCGCCAGGAGCAAGCCTGCCGACCCAATGGACTGACGGAAAAAAGACATTCTCGTGACCTCCTCGATTCGAAGGGTTTCAGGAGTCTGTTCAGATCGCGAGTTTGACACAGGTCGCCGCGGCACGCGAGCGCGACACGAAAAGGCGATCGTGGGCCGCACGAATAGTCTTGCAAAAAACAAGGCCGGCTCATCCGGCGCGATAGTCTTTGATGACATCGGGATCGGGTTCGACGCCGAGACCGGGACCGTCGGGAACGCGAAAAACGCCATCGCGCGGCCGGATGGCATCGCCGTAAAGACAGGCCTCGCGGTCGAGATAGAACCACTCGGCAAGGCCGCTCTCCGGCAGCGCCGCCATGAGCTGCAGGGTGGCCAGGAATCCAGGTCCGAAATAAGGCGCATGCGGCATCAGGGCCACGCCCGCGTTTTCGGCCAGCGCCGCCACCTTGCGGAACTCGCTGATGCCGCCGACCTTGGTGACGCTGGGCTGGGCATAGTCCACCGCGCCGGCGGCGAACATGTCGCGGAACTGATAGGCCGTACAGGCATTCTCGCCGGCCGCAATGGCGATCCCGCAGTCCGCCCGCAGCCGCGCCAAGGCGGTAAAGTCCTCGGGCGGGAAGATCGGTTCTTCCAGCCACAGCAAATCGTAGGGTTTCAGCTGGCTTGCCATCTGGCGCGCGCCGGCCGGCGTCCAGGGACAGTTGGTGTCGAGCATGATCGGCACG
>JAJFGM010000009.1 GCA_021776145.1 Kiloniellaceae bacterium
GGCGCCAGGTCGTATTCTTGCCAGACATAGGTTTGCAGCAGGCTCGGGTGATCGGGCAGGTGGTAGAGGATTTCCGCCGTCGTCAATCGGTAGTCCTGCAGTTGCTGTTGCAATTCGTTCATCACCGCCTCCGAGTTGTTGGGCCGTCTGCTACGTCAATGCCTCTCCTTCAGTGACGTCCAGTATAGCTTGCGGAGCGGTTGGTTAAGAATACGTAAAATCAACGCACTAGCAGCCTATCGTGGCGACTGCTGCCAGCGAGATAGGCGAAGGCCCGCAGGAACCGCGCTTGGGTTCCGCCCTGGCCGAGGATATTAGCGGTAGACGGCGACTTTGCGGTGCGCCGGGACCTATAGCGCCAAATAGCGAGCGCGGGCGCCGCGTTCGATGGCGGCGGCGGGCAAACGGCCGACCCGAAGGCGATGGCGAATGGCCTCCAGCAGCTGCAGTTCTTCCTGACTGACACGGCCATCGGCGGCAGCGACATCGCAGGACAGGGCATAGGCGGTTTCGCCCAACCTTTCCGGCAAATTTTCGGCGACGAAGCTCATCACCTTCTCGAAACCGTCATCCTGGTTCAGCAATTCCGCGCACTGCCGCGCCGTGCCGCTCAACTCGGTTTCGTTGAAACCCTGGAAAACCGGCAAGTGCTTGACCGTATCGCCGATGGTCTGGAGCTCGGCATCGGTCATGTCGCGGTCGGCGGCGGAGATCATAACCATGGTGTAGATCAGGGCTGCGTGATGGTTGGCCATTGATTTCAGCTCAATTCCTTGTGTTTGCAGGGGTTCGTCCCGGGGACGGTCAGAGGTAACGTCGTGTGTCGTCCGGCGCGGCGATGGCCGGTTCGAGCGCAGACTATGCGGCCCCCGAGTTCGGCGTCAAGCATCTGCCGCGCGACGCCCGGTGCAGCCGCCCTGCCCCACCTATATGTTGGCCATCTTACCCGCGTTGGCCAACATATAGGTGGGGCAGGGCGTGTCGCATAGGCCTGAATCGCCTTCAATGCGATTATTGCCGGTTCCGCGACGGCGGCCGCCGCTGGCCTGGCCCTGCCGCGCGCTCCCTCAGCGGTGCTCCAGCGCTGGCTTCAATCCGCCGTCAGGAAACCGCGGGTCAGTTCGACGGCTTCGGCGATACCCAAGCGCTGGACCTCGACGTCCTCGGGAAAGGCGCCGGCCAGCCGGCTTGGCATCATCGGGTCGAGCAGGACGAAGACGCCGCGGTCGCTGGAGCGGCGGATCAGTCGGCCATAGGCCTGTCGCAGCTTCAGCCGTGCCAGGCGGTCGTCGTAGTCGCGTCCGCCAAAAAGCCGGCGGCGCGCCTTATGACGGAGATCGGGCCGTGGCCAGGGCACACGGTCAAAAACGATCAATCGCAAGGCGCGACCTGGAACGTCGACGCCGTCGCGCACGGCATCGGTGCCGAGCAGACAGGAGTCCTCGTCATCGCGGAAAATTTCGACCAGCGTCGAGACATCGAGCCCGTCGATATGCTGGGCATAGAGAGGCAGTCCGGCGGCATCCAGCTTGCCGCCAATCTTCGCGTGGACCGCGCGCAGGCGTGAGATCGCGGTGAAAAGACCAAGGGCGCCACCGCCAGCGGCAAGAAACAGGCCTCGGTAGGCCGCCGCGACCTGCTCCAGGTCATCCTTGCGTACATCATTGACCAGCAGTACCCGGGTCTGGGCGCCATAGACAAAGGGCGAACGCAACTGGGCGCGGATGGCCGGATTGGGCAGATGCACGGCGCCGGTGCGCCGTTCGGCGGCGTGCCAGTCGGCCTCAAGGTCGGCAGAACCGTCGGTCAAGGTCGCCGAGGTGATGAGAGCGCCCTGTGTCGCCGACAACAGGGTCTCGGCAAAAGGCTGCGTTGGATCGACCCAGTGGCGGAACATTCCGACATCAAAGTCGCGGCCGTCGAGTCGTTCGACGGCGAACCAGTCGCAGAATTCCGGCGGGGTTTCGCTTTCCAGGCTGGCCAGCATGGAGCGCCAGGCCTTGACCTGCCGCAAGGCGCGGAACTCGAGGCTGCGGCAGGCCGCCTCGATGCGCCGACGGGAGTCTCCGTCAAGCGCCTCGACCTCGTCGTCGAGGCGGCGCGCCAGGCCGCGGCGCAGCTCCGCCAGCGGCGCCTCTAGGCGCTGCAGCGCGGTTTCGAGGACACGGGCCTGTTCCTCGACCTCGGGCGTCAATGGGCGTGGTTCCGCCTCCAGGCTGTAGGGACTGTTGTTGCCGCTATGGCGGGCGTAGACCTGGTTACGCAATTGCTCGAGGAAGTGCTCGACCGGACCTTGCGGACGGCCGTCCTCGATGCGTTGCCGCCAGCCCTCGCCGGCCAAGCCGCGGGCGGCCTTGAGAACGTCGGCGAGTGCCTGCTGGCAGTCCTCCTCGCCACTCAGCAGATCGTCGAGGCGGCGTTGCAGGCCGCGACTGCGGTCGGCGCTTCGCGTCGCCCCGCGCCTGCCGCCTTCGCCGCCGATCAGCCAGCGTCGCAGCTCGTGGGTCTCCCGCCCGGAAAGGTGGGCGGCAAAGGCACCGTCGGCGGCCTCGAAAACGTGATGGCCCTCGTCGAAGATATAGTGTGCCGGCAGCTGATCGTCGCCGCCGCCGCCCATCGCCGCCTGGATCATCACCAGGGCATGGTTGGCGACAACGATGCGGGCATGCTTGGCACGGCGTAGCGAGCGTTCGATGAAGCATTTGCGATAGTGCTCGCTGGCCGAATAGATGCATTCGCCGCGGCGGTCGGTGAGGCCGAGAGTGCGCTGCCGGCCGACAAGGCCCGGCAGCCAGCCGGGAAAGTCGCCGCCAACCATGTCGCCGTCGCGGCTGCGCGCCGCCCAGCGCGCCATCAGTCCGACGGCGACGGTGTCCTGTGGCGCCGTCGGCAGGGCGCGC
>JAJFGM010000081.1 GCA_021776145.1 Kiloniellaceae bacterium
AATCGATGGCGGAATAAAGCGACTCGGTGTCGCGGCTACCGAAACGACGAAATTGACGGCCCGTTAGCGGGTTTCCTGCCCGGACTTAGCGGCACGCCAGTCGATATTGGCCCGGTGTGACGCCTAGGTGGGACTTGAAGACCCGGCCCATGTGGCTCTGATCGAAAAAGCCGCAATCGACGGCGATTTCGGACAAGCCTGGCGGTTCGGTATAGCGGCTCCCTTCGCCCCGGCTGTTGCCGATCCGCCGTTTGGCGGCGGCGACCCGCCGGTGCAGAAGGTACGCATGCGGCGTTAGCCCGAGTTCGCGCTTGAAGGCGCGCAGCAGGCGAAAACGGCCGAGCCCGGCGACCTCGGCCAGGGTTTGCAGATCGAGATCCTCCGACAGATTGGCCTCGATGAAGTCGCGGACGCTGGTCACCGCGCGCGGCGCCTGGCCGCCGGTGGCACACGACTTTGGCTGACGGGCATGGCGCGCCACGAGTCGCGACACCACGTCGAGGAAACGCTGATCCCGCTCAAGCTGTGGGCATTGAAACTCCATCGCACGATGCAGACCGGTTAGGCGGATGGCCAGATCGGGATCGTCGATCACCGGCCCACGCCACTGTGGGGCCTCACGGACTCCCAACTCCGCGAGCATAGGCGTCAAGATCCGCGGGTCGGGATAGAGCATGCGGTAGGCATAGCTTTCACCGGCCGGGCTCCCGTCGTGGACCTCGCCGGGATTGATCGCGACGATGCTGCCGGGTCCGGCCGTGTGCCGGCTGCCGCCATGGCGAAAACAATCGGCGCCATCGAGGACGACGCCTAGCACATAGGTGTCGTGACTGTGTGGCGCGTAACGATGCGTGCGAAAGCGCGCCGTCAGGCACTCCAGTCCACCCATCCGCGATCGCGCCAAAAACGCACGCTATCGTGCGTTCCAAGCGACTCCGGTTCGAGCGAATGCGAGGGCGTGACCGACATGACAAGACGCTAACCCAAATGCACAGTCGGCGAAACCGGGGGGCGCCAGGCCTTGTCTTACCGGGGCGCGGCCATTCTGGGATGCGGACAACCGAATGGTTGACCGGCGGCCTGTCACGAAGCTTTGAGCGCGGTGTGATCGCAGGTCGGCCTATCCTCCCCATATGATGAATACTGATCGAAAGGTCCTCAATGCGGCCGTTCGAAGCCGCGCCATAGACAAGCGGCCATGGGAGACACGTGGGAGACACATGGGAGACAGCGGCAAGGCGATCGAAAAGGAGAGAAAACTATGCGCTGCCCGCCAATAACGTTGGCGACCCTGGTGTTTGTGCTTGCGATGCCGGCCCTCGGCTTGACGGTACGCGGATTTGCGGCCGATGACTCGTCGGACGGCGGCATCAAGATTTCGCCGATAAGCGGCGATCCCGACAAGCCGCGCAGGCACATCCGCATCGAGAACCCCGCGGATCTTAGTCATCAGGAGGCTCGCGAAGTCTATGAAGAACTGGTCGACGAGATGACTTCGGGCTACGCCTTGTCGGCTAGCCGTGCTGCCATGTCATATGAGAGCTGGACGGTCTACAACAACGCGCCCTATCGCTCCGTCACCCACGGTCAACGATTCGTCAACAACTACGGCAACGGCATCGCCGCGCCCTATGGCGACTTCGAGAGTGCCGGGACAATGCCGGCCGGCTCGATCCTCGCCAAGGACAGTTTCACCGTGACCGATAGCGGGGACGTCGAACCAGGCCCCCTGTTCCTGATGGAAAAGATGCCCAAGGGTTTCAACTACGTCAGCGGTGACTGGCGCTACACCATGATCATGCCCGATGGGGAATTTTTCGGCGAAACCAATGGCAAGCGCTCTGAACGAGTCGAATACTGCATCGAATGCCACTTGGCGCGAGAGAAGTTCGACCACCTCTATTTCATACCCAAGGCTGTGCGGGTTGGAAACTGAGCCCTCCATGCCGGGACATGGAGTGGGCAAGAGATCCAAGCGGCCCATCCCGACGTATCGGTTTTGAGGTCAGCGTTGCGATGGCACGGCCTCGGTCCCCGTTATGAGGGCCCAGTGCAGATCCGGGTCAACTGGAATTGCCAGCGGCGCTCCGTTGACCCGGTGAATCTGCACCAGGTAAGCTTTATGGCCGGGTGTGCGCTGCATTCGTAGCCGAAAAGCGAATAGGTCCCTTTATTCTGGCTTTTGCCGGAGGAGATCCTGAATGACAACCAGGCGGTTACCGGTACTCGGAATATCCGCGGCTTTGGCCGTGGCCGTGACGCTGGCGTCGACGGTCTCGTCGGCAGCGGCCGTGAAGGTCTGCCTCGACGCCGTGGACCAAGCCCTCGACGAACTTGCTATTGGCCAGGACGAAAGGCGTGAGATTTCCGTCCTGCCGCAGATCGTCACCACCCGGGACGGCGGGTACGTGATCGGCTACGACGCCTGGGTGCGGCTACATTCCTGCAGCGGCGCCTTGATTGTCGACATGCGTCGGACCTGCAAGGTCAAACAGACCTATACGCGCGGGGACTGTCAGATTGAAGGGACGAAGAACTACTAGTGGCTCGACACAGAGATTATGACTGTTTCATGGAGGCCAATCGACCCTCTGAGTAGGCGCGCTGCGCAGCGCGATGCGGGACATCCATCCTACGCTGCGGCTTTGCCGCAGCTTCGGAGGACAGGTCGGGGCAAGTAGCGCAACGCCCCCAGAGGGTCGAGTGGCCCCACCGAAGGCCGCGATCTTTTGCCCGCCCGCGGC
>JAJFGM010000801.1 GCA_021776145.1 Kiloniellaceae bacterium
AGGCGTAGACATAGATGCGATGGCCGTTCAACTCGCGCCCGGCGAGCCCGGAAATCACCGGCGGCACCCCGCCCGGCGACGCCGGATCGAACGGTTCGCAGATGTCACGCTGACGCTCTTCGAGCGACGAGTGCAGATAGACGACCAGAATGCCATCGCTGCGCGCCGCCGCACTGTCGGGAACAGGCGCGAAAAAGCGGCTGTCGCTCTCGGCGGCCTGCGCGAAAGCGCCGCTCAATCCGAAAATCAGCGGGAAAAGGATGCGTGCGAGGATCTTCACAAAGACGTCTGTTGGCAAGGACTGCGGCTCCTGGGCCATCGGGGCTCGTTGGAATAGGGGCCCTTACATTGCAAGCCGGCTTGATGCAAGCGACAGGACGATCTATCAAGCGGTGATCCCGCATGTTTATAGTTCGAAGCGATGCGTCAGCTCTTTCATCTTCCCATCGATCCGGCCTGCCGCAAGGTCCGCATGCTCCTGTCGGAGAAGGGACTGAAGTGCGAGCTGCGCGCCGAGAAAATCTGGGAGCGGCGTGACGCCTTCTTACGCCTCAACCCGGCCGGCGAAGTCCCGGTTCTGATCGAGGAGGACGGCACCTCGATCCCCGGCGGCCAGGTCATCACCGAATACCTCGAAGAGGTTTATCCCGAACCAACGCTTTTGGGGAAAAACCCGATCGACCGCGCCGAGGTCCGCCGGGTCGCCACTTGGTTCGACGTCAAGTTCCAAGGCGAGGTCACCAGCAATCTGGTCGACGAGAAGATCTTCAAGGGCTTTCTCGGGCTCGGCGCGCCCAACGCCAGCGCCATTCGCGCCGGCCATGCCAACATTCACTATCACCTCGAATACATCGGCTGGCTGTGCGATCGCCGCCGCTGGCTGGCCGGCGACGACGTCTCGCTGGGCGATCTGGCCGCGGCGGCGCAGATCTCGGCGATCGATTACCTGGGCGACGTCCCCTGGAGTGAACACCAAGGCGCCAAGGACTGGTATGCCCGCATCAAATCGCGACCGTCGATGCGGCCGATCCTGGCCGACTTCGTCTCCGGCAAGAAGCCACCGCCGCACTACGCCGACCTGGATTTTTAGATCTGGGTGCGGTCCGGTGGGCGGGACTGTGCCGGTTCGACGCATGTCGAAAACCCGCGAACGCCCCTACTCCAGCTTGACGTCGAGTTTTTCCAGATTGGCCTGGGCAGCATCAGCCGCGGGCGTTCCGGCCGCCAGACTGGTGACCTTGAGCCAGTCGTCGCGGGCACCGGCGCTATCACCGGATAGGCGGCGCAAAATACCGCGTTCAAGCAGACCTTCGATGTTATCCGGATCGAGTTCCAGGGCCCGCGCGACGTCCTCGAGCGCCAGATCCTCGGCCTCGACGAAACGATAGGCGCTGGCTCGATAGATCAGGATATCGGCACGGTCGGGCCTGAGTTCCGAGGCGATGTTCAAGTCATCAATCGCCTCCCAATAGCTGCCGCGACCGGCCAAGGCGATGCTACGGTCGATGCGCAGCTCCGGATCGCGCGGCACCAGATCGACCGCCGCCGAAAGCACGGCATAGGCCTGGTCGAGGTTGTCGGCCAGCATCCAGGCCTGGCCCGCTTGCGCCAGCGCTTCGGCGCGCAGATCGAGGTGTTCGGCCGCCAGACTGGCCGCCAACTCCTGCAAACGCTGCGCCGCCTCGGGATAGTGGCCAAGGCCGATCAGGGCAACCGCCGCGCAGTGCCGCGCCGCGTCACCGCCGCCAACGCCTTCCCAGGCGAGGGCGGATTCAAAAGCTTCGTCGGGCCGCAGTTGTGCCAGCTTCATGCAAGCGGCATATTCCGCCGCGTGATCGACCGGCACCGATTGCGCCCTTACCGGGCCGATGTCGGCAACGCTGCCCGCAAGCAGGGCCGTCAGCAATAAGGCGGTGGGAAGCTGCATCTGAAGCTTGTTGCCCTCCGGTCGTGTTCCTAAACTCGCCGCCCCAATCGGGCACTGCACGGTATGGCCTGGACACGCGACCGGGTAGAGCGAGTATCGAAAGGTCTCTCATAGCAATGTCGACCGACAGCACTCAAGCCCACCTTTTTTGCTTCGGCCTGGGTTACACCGCCCAGGCCTTGGCGGCGCGACTGCAATGCCAGGGCTTTCGCGTCAGCGGCACGGTTCGCGACCTGCAAAAAAGCGCCGCGCTGGGCAACGCCGGACACCGCGTCATGGCTCTTCAGCGCGACTTTGCCGCCCCGGAGCTGGGACCATCCCTGGCCGCCGCCAGCCACCTGTTGCTCTCGGTTCCGCCCGACGCCGAGGGCGATCCGGTCTTTGACCTCTGCGCCGAGCAGATTGCCGCCTGCCGCGGCTTCCAATGGATCGGCTACCTCTCGACCACGGGGGTCTACGGCGATCGCGACGGCGGTTGTGTCAACGAGGATTCGACCCTGGAGCCGACCGGCGACCGCGGCCGGCGGCGTGTCGCGGCGGAAGCGGCTTGGCTCGACTTGGCCGCGCGTCACGGCCTGCCGCTGCATGTCTTTCGCCTTGCCGGCATCTATGGTCCCGGCCGCAACGCCCTTCGCACGCTGCTGGATGGCAAGGCACGGCGCATCGACAAACCGGGACAGGTCTTCAGTCGGATTCATGTCGACGACATCGTTCAAGTACTGGCGGCTTCCATCGCCCGGCCCAACCCCGGTCGCATCTATAACGTTTGCGATGACGAGGCCGCGCCGCCAGCCGAGGTCATCGCCCATGCCGCCGGTCTCATGGGCATCACGCCGCCGCCACTGATCGCCTTCGAAGATGCCGAACTCAGCCCCATGGCGCGCAGTTTCTACCGCGACAACAAGCGTGTCGCCAATCAACGGATCAAGGAGGAGTTGGGCGTGCGCCTGGCCTATCCCGATTATCGCGCCGGGCTGGCGGCGCTCATCGCGAACGAGACTTAACGCGGTTCTCCCGCCACGCGCGCGCTCATCCGATCGACGGCCGCGAAGAGACATTCGAGATCCCGCGGTTCCGAGAGTCGATGGTCGCCGTCCTTGACCAAGGTCACTTCGACCTCGCTCGACTGCAACTGCTCGGACAGCTTGAGCGCGGTTTGCCAGGGCACGTCGGGGTCACGCCGGCCATGCAGCAGGTGCACCGGGCAAGTGATGGGGATCGGCGTCCGCAACAGCAGGTGCCGGCGCGCCTCCTCGATCAGCGTCAGGGTGATGGCATAGGGCTCTTCGGCATAATCGGACGGTTGTCGGTAGGTCCCTTCGCGCTGGAGTCGATCGCGGATCTCCGCTGGAAAGGTTGCCCACATCAGGTCCTCGGTAAAGTCGGGCGCGGCGGCGATGCCGACCATGCCGGCGACGCGTTGCGGGCGTGCCAGCGCGGCCAACAGCATGATCCAACCGCCCATGGAGGAGCCGACCAGAATCTGCGGACCTTCGGTCGCCTGGTCGAGAATCGCGACGGCGTCTTCCGCCCAACCGCCGATGGTGCCGTCTTCGAACTTGCCCGAAGACCGTCCGTGGCCCATATAGTCAAATCGAACGAACGCTTGGCCGCGCCGCCGCGCATGTGTTTCCAGAGCCTTCGCCTTGGTCCCGGTCATGTCCGACATGAACCCGCCGAGGAACATGACGGCAGGCAATACCGTGCCGGTGCGCGGCTGCGACGCGTGATAGGCAATGGTCGGACCGCTTGGCCGTGTTATTGTCGAGGGCACCTGCTCGCGGCAGCCCGATGACGCTTCCGGCAATTCGTCTGGTGATAGGTGGGGCGTTATGTGGGGCGAATTTGGCTGATCTGACATGGCACTCGAAAATCCCGATTTTCATTCCAACGATGGACCATCACATTAGTAGCGCTCAAGGGAAATCCCGCCCCATAAAGGCCACGTCTGGCGCTTGCCTTACCGAAGGCAGTTTGCCTTGCTTTGAGCTGGCGCCAGGCAAAGCCGGAACCCCAGGTAACGCCGCCTGATGCGATCGCGACACCCCTTGGACGGCAGCGGCGGCGATGGCGACGACGGGGACGCTGCCGACCCGCGGGACCTTGCCGCCAGCGAACCCGGCGCACCACAGTTCATTGATGGCAGCTCCCATTCGCCTGTTGTCCTGCAGATCTTGCCAAGCCTTGTCACCGGCGGTGTGGAGCGCGGCACGATCGACATCGCCGAAGCGCTGAGCGCCGCCGGCGCCACGGCTCTCGTCGCCTCGGAAGGCGGCCCGATGGAGCGGCAACTGCTTCGCGCCGGAGCGGAACATATAACCCTACCGCTGGCTTCCAAGAACCCCATTGTCATGCATCGTAACATCGCCCGATTGGTCAAGATCATCGAGACCCACAAGGTCGATATCCTGCATGTCCGCTCGCGCGCGCCGGCCTGGTCGGCCCAGGCGGCGGCAAAGCGGACCGGCTGCCATTTCGTCACCACCTTCCATGCGCCCTACAACGCCGACAACCCGCTGAAGCGCCGCTACAACGCGGTCATGGTCAGTGGCGAACGGGTCATCGCCATCTCGCAATTCATCGAACGGCACATTCTACAGAACTACAAGATCGACCCTTCTCGCATTCGCGTCATCCCGCGCGGCGTCGATCTCGGGCAATTCGATCCGGACCGGGCCAGCGCCGAAAGGGTCATCAAGCTGGCTAAGCAGTGGCGCCTGCCGGATGGCGTGCCGCTGATCCTGTTGCCTGGCCGGCTGACCCGTTGGAAGGGACAAACCCTGTTACTCGACGCGCTGCAGCAGCTTGCCGACCTTGATTACTGCCGTGCCCTCGACGGCTCCGCCCAGGGCCGCAGCGCCTACCGCGACGAACTCGACCAGATCATCGCCCGCAACGGCCACGGCGACCGCGCCTTCATCCTCGACAACTGCGACGACATGCCGGCGGCCT
>JAJFGM010000802.1 GCA_021776145.1 Kiloniellaceae bacterium
ATGAACTGGCCCTACACCATGGGCGCGGCGCACCTTTACACCTGGCCGATGTTGAAGCAGATCGCCGGCGATGCGTTGGGCGTTTCCGCGGCCGACCTGGGCGGCAAACCCTTCAATCAGCTGAAGAATTATGTCTGGTCGCAACTCGGCCAGATACCGCTCTACGAGATCTATGTGCGCGAAGGTTATGACGCGGCGCGGGCCACGGTCACGCGGATGGTCGGCAAGTGACGCACAGGGCGCGGCCATGAGCCGCAAATCGATCCCGCCCGAGGTTGCCCTGGCCTTCGGGCGGGATGTCTACCATGGCCACGGCAAGATCGAGATCCTGCCCAAGGTGGCGGTGCATGGCGTCGACGACATTGCCATCGCCTTTACCCCGGGTGTCGGTCATGCCGTCAAGCTGATCGCCGCCGAACCCGAAGCCATCCACGAGCAGACCGCCAAGGACAACATGATCGCCTTGGTCACCGACGGCACGGCAGTGCTTGGCTATGGCGACGTCGTTCCGCGCGCCGGCATGCCGGTGATGGAAGGCAAGGCGGTGATGTTCAAGCTCTTGGCCGGGGTCGATTGCATGCCGCTATGCGTTGATGCCAGGGGTCCGGACCATCTAGTCGACCTGATCACCGCCCTGGAGCCGAGCTTCGGCGGCTTCAACCTGGAAGACGTCGCGGCGCCGGATTGTTTTGCCGTGATGGACCGTCTTGCCGGCCAATTGCCGGTGCCGATCCTGCACGACGATCAGTATGGCACCGCGACGGTGATTACCGCTGCGGTCGTCAATGCGCTGAAGGTGACAGGGCGGCGACCAGGCGACATCACGGCCGTGATCAACGGCTGCGGCGCGGCCGGGACCGCCTGCCTGGATATGATGAAAACCTTGGGTGTGGCGGAGATCCGCGCCGTCGACAAACCGGGCATTCTGGTTCGCGGCGAACGCTACGCGCATCGGCATTGGCATGAAATCGCCATGGCGACCAACAGCGCTGGCCGCAAGGGCGGCCTTGCCGAGGCCATGGCGGGAGCCGACCTCTTCATCGGTCTGTCGGTTGGCGGGCTTGTATCGCCAGCGATGGTGCGTTCGATGGCCGCCGACCCAATTGTCTTCGCGCTTGCCAACCCCGAGCCCGAAATTCTTCCCGATGCGGCGCTTGAAGCCGGCGCGGCCTTGGCGGCGAGCGGCCGTTTCGACTATCCCAACCACTGCAACAACGTGCTGGCGTTCCCGGCCTTGATGCGGGGCGCCTTGGATACGCGATCGAGGCTCATCAGCCGCGATATGTGTCTGGCGGCGGCCAACGCGATTGCCGGTGACTTGCCCGCTGTCGAGCTGTCCATCGAGCAAATCCTGCCAAGCCCGCTGTCGCCGACACTTTATCCAGCGGTTGCCGAGGCGACGGCGCGGGCGGCGGTTGACGAAGGTCTGGCGCGGCGCGACCCCGGGCCAGGCTGGGTTTACGAAAACACACAACGTCTGCGCCGCTTGGCGCATTTCAGGCAGGAGTCCCTACCAGCGTTCGGCTGCGATTTGTGACCCACAGCCGCGCAACGCCCTGATCGCCGGGCCGCCATGGCGCGGCGAGCGCGAATTGGGGTATAACCGCCCGCGACATGGACAAACAGAACCCAAAATACAGCGCGTTGATCGACGCCATTCCGGACACCGTGCTGATACTCGACGGGAGTCGCCGGGTGACGGCGGCCAACAGCGCCGCTCGACATCAGCTCGGAGCCGACATCGCGGGCCGCGATCTGTCGCGCGTCGTGCGCCATCCACAGGTTCTGGAGGCGGTGCGCAGGGTTCTGGCCGGCGACCCGGTGCCGGTTCTGACGATTTCGTCACCGGTTCCGGTGCGGCGTGACTTCGAGGTCCACATCGCCCCTCTGGACTGCGGCGAGGAAGCGGCCAAGGTGCTACTGATCCAGCGCGACGTCACCGACCTGCGCGGCGCCGAGATGATGCGCGCCGACTTCGTCGCCAACGTCAGCCACGAACTGCGTTCGCCGCTGTCTTCCCTGGTCGGGTTTATCGAAACTCTGCAGGGGCCGGCCCACGATGATCCGGCGGCGCGCGAGCGCTTTCTTGCCATCATGGCCGAGGAAGCGCAGCGCATGGCGCGGCTGATCGATGATCTGCTGTCGCTCTCCAAGGTCGAGGCGAGCGAACATATCCCGCCCGGCGACGACGTCGATTTGAAGGCGCTCCTGCAACGGGTTATCGGTACCCTGTCGGTGCGCGCCGAAGAGAAACGCATGCGCCTGGAACTTGACATTGGCGAGTTGGAACCGCGGGTCGCCGGCGACGTTGATCAGTTGACCGAGGTTTTCCACAATCTGACCGATAACGCGATCAAGTATGGTCGTGACGGCACGCCGGTACGCATCACCGTCGCGGCCGCTGACCGTGTGCCAGACGTCGGCGGTGCCGGGATGGCGGTTACGGTGCGCGACGAAAGCGAGGGCATCGCCGCCGAGCACCTGCCGCGTCTGACCGAGCGCTTCTACCGCATCGACAAGGGCCGTTCGCGCAGCATGGGCGGCACCGGTCTCGGCCTCGCCATCGTCAAGCACATTGTCAACCGCCACCGCGGCCGCCTGGTGATCGACAGCGAAGTCGGCCAGGGCAGCGCCTTCATCGTCTATTTGCCGATGGGCAGAAG
>JAJFGM010000803.1 GCA_021776145.1 Kiloniellaceae bacterium
GCCGGGTCGTGGCCGATGGCGACGAAGAACCCGGTCACCGCCAGGTCGCTGACCGCGCCGGTCTTGACGTTCTTCAGGCGCGCGCCTTCGACGCCGTCCATCGGGCCGCTACCGCCAAGGATCTCGGTCACAACGCTATCCCAGATAACAACCACCTTGGGGTGGTCGAAAAGGCGCTGCTGCATGATCTTTTCGGCGCGCAGCGTGTCGCGGCGATGAACCAGTGTGACCTTGGAACAGATGTTGGCGAGGTAAAGCGCCTCCTCGACGGCGGTGTTGCCGCCGCCGACGACACAAACCTCTTGGCCGCGGTAGAAGAAGCCATCGCAGGTGGCGCAGGCGGAAACGCCGCGGCCGGAGTAGGTCTGCTCGCTCTCCAGGCCGAGCCATCGCGCCTGGGCGCCCGTGGCGATAACCAGCGCATCGGCGGTGTAGCTGTCGCCGCTGTCGCCGATGCAGGTGAAGGGCCGCTTGGAGAGGTCCACGGCGGTCACCAGATCCGGAACCATGCGGGCGCCGACATGTTCGGCTTGCAGGCGCATCTGTTCCATCAGCCAAGGGCCCTGGATGACGTCGGCGAAGCCGGGATAATTCTCGACGTCCGTGGTGATGGTCATCTGCCCACCGGGCTGCAGGCCTTGCAGCAGCAGCGGTTCGAGGTTGGCGCGCGCGGCATAGATGGCGGCGGTCAGGCCGGCCGCGCCGGAACCGATGATCAGCACCTTGACGTGGTGGGTGTTGGACATAGAGCATTTCCGAGTAGCGAGTGCCTGTAACCCCATGACGGAGCCACCGGCCAGTGACGTCGATATGCCTGGAAAGATAGAGATCCACCGGGGTGCCTGCAAGGTAAGGCGCGGGTCAGTTGTGGCGGGACCTAAAAGCCGAACATGTGATCGAAGCTGAAGGCGTCTTCGCCGCGGACCAGGCCATGATAGCCGAACAGCCGGCAGGTGGTGTCGCGAATGACGGCGTAACCCTCGGGCCCGGCTTCGGCGAGGGCGGCGGCGGGGAAGATCTGTCGTGGCCGCCAAAGCAGCGAACCGCCGCAGGCAATGGCGACATCGTGCTCGGCCAACACCGCGCCATCGCGGGCGTGCAGTGACAGGCGGGTCCGGCTTGTTGCATGCCAGGGGGTCGAGGCCGGATAGATCAGGTGGCAGATGGCCTCGCAGGGCTCCGGCCCAAAATTGAGGAAAAGCCGGGTCGACAGGCCGGGGGCGGGGCCGGCGTAGGACTGCGGCTCGCCCTTGAAGGTCAACACGCTGTTGAACATGTGGGCGCCGAATGAGGTCTCGGCGATATGTCCGGACCGCAGATCCTCGTAGCGGAAAAGCCCGTGCAGCCAGCCATCGGCCTCGCCACCGTCGGAGAAGTCGTAGACCAGCTCCATGTGGCCCCAGGTCTCGCCGTCGGCCAAGGCGCCGTCCAGCATCTCACCGGCCTCCAACACCACCGCGTGGTCGCGCGGCAAGTTGCCGAGGCGCTTAGTGCCGATCTCGCGCCCGGCCGCGTCGTAGGCGTGCACGGCGACCGGCAGGCTCGACTGGCAAGTCGCCATGGGCGTCGGCAGAAGGATCGAGCGGAAGCGGCCGCGCGGCAGGATTGGCGCCGGCAGGATAAAGCCCTTGCCCAAGAGGTTGCCGATCTCGGGAATGCGCGGGTCGGGTTTCAGGTCGCCGCGTTCGACATTGGCATGGGCGATGCGGCTGCGCCCGTCGGCGGCAAAGATTTCGTAGCGCGGGCGGACGAAGTGTTTGCCGGCCTGCACCTCGATCTGCTGCGGCCAGCGCAGATCGGGCAGCAGCTCGGCGACGTCCAGGGCGAGCAGCCCGAAGCCCGGCACCTCGCGTTGCAGCCAAACGATTTCGTCGCAGCCCATGCGGTTGAGGCCGACGGCGCTGGCGGGAATGGCGGTTGGGTGGCTGTTCTGGATCCACAGCACGACCTTTTCGCCGTCCCTCGGCGCCGGCACGCCGGCATAGCGGTCGGCCGGCCATGGATTGGCGTCGTGGGTGCAGGACAGAACCTCGGCGGAGTCGCCATAGGTATCCAATCCATACTTGACGATATCGTGGCCGGCCGGTTTCAGCACATGCACGAAGAGTTGGCCGGTGAATTCGCCAAGGCCGAAGCGTCGGCGCACCTCGGCCGAGTCGATGACGATGGATGCGCCGGCGCCGGGCAGGGCGTCGCGCCACTCTGCCAGGACGTGCCCTTCGGCATCCATCAGGCAACACCAGATCTCGGGATCCTTGGCGCCGTAACCGGACCAGTAGTTGGCGGTCGCCAGGCGCGTGTGATGGCCGCCGGCGTCGCGGAAGAGGACGAAGTTGGTGGCGAAGTTGAGACCGGTCAGATAGGTGCGGGGCCGCGCCAACATGTCGTCGGGCAGGCGCAAAGCGTCAAGGCTGACGACCTCGGCGCCGGCCGGCAGCAGGTGGCGGATATGCGCGATCAGGCGGTCGGAGTCGAAGGCCATGACCAGGACTCTGGCGGCGGCGGCGCGCGGCAAATCGGTGACCGGCCGTGTCGTCTGGCCCAGCCGGGACTGACCGAGATCCTCCAGGTCCTGGACGTAGACGCCCGCCAGGTCGAGCGCCGAGATGTCGTGGATTTCGGCAAAGGCCGTGGCGAAGCCCTGGGGATCGTAAATCGCCACCGGTGCATCCGCCAGAGCCGCGAGGAACTGCGGCAGCCGGCGCACCGCCAGCGGATGACCGATGGCCTTGAAAAAAGCATTGCCGCCACGCCGGTTGCTGAAGGTATCGATGTCTAGGGCCATGCCGGATCTTTGTGGTTGGCGGGTTGGGGGCGGCTTGCCGAGCGCCGTCAGGCGCCGCCGACCAGTCGCGTCAGTCGCTTGAAGAAGGCCGATGTGCCGTGGCGCGACAACTCGCGTTTGAGGACCGCTGTGTCGGTGAGCCAGTTGAGTTGGATTGACCGCCGTGGCCCGACAAAGGGTTTGTGGCCGTGCCAGGCGGTTTCGCTGCAGCGAAAGGCCAAAAGGGTGGCCAGGCTCGGCGGGACCTCGGCGGCATAGTCCTCGATGTCGGCGGGGCCGTTGAGCAAGCGCAGGCGGCCGTCGCCGGACTCCCAGTCGTTGTTCATGTAGATCAGCGCGGTCACCAGCTTGCTGCGGGAATCGGTATGGATGCGGCCGTCCTTGGGCCGCGACTGGCCGCGCAGGGTCACCATGGTCGGGCGGCCGCTGAGGTCGAGGCCGAATTTTTCGCCGAAGAGCGCCGTCACTTCGGGGCCCTGCAGCTCTTCCAGCAGGGCCGTAAAGGCCGGGCCGCTCTCGAGGCTCGCGGCGGGATAGCTGCCGCCCTTGTCGATGCGCGGAAAATCGCCGGCGACCGCCGCGACGGCCTCGGCGCGGATGAAATCGGGGACGATGACGTGCGG
>JAJFGM010000804.1 GCA_021776145.1 Kiloniellaceae bacterium
GAGCCGCGGTGATCGGCGGAAATCAAGGTGCCGTCGGCGCGCACCTTGGCATGCCAGCGTTTGCGCGGCCCATAGAGGACTGTTCCCGGCTCGAGCATGCCGCGCTCGACCAGCCAACCGAAGGGTACGCGCGGCTGCTCGCGCTTGCTGACAGTATTGACGAGATCGAGATCGCGCGCCGGTTCGATCTTCGAAATGCGCTGCCGCGCCAGGGCGGCATAGCTCTCTTCGCGCTCGATGCCGATGTAGCGGCGACCGAGACGGCGGGCGACGGCGCCACTGGTGCCGGATCCGAAAAAGGGGTCGAGCACGACCTCGCCCGGCTTGGTGGCGGCGAGGATGACGCGATGCAGCAGGGCCTCGGGCTTTTGCGTTGGATGTGCCTTGGCGCCCTCGGTATTCTTCAGCCGCTCACCGCCGCTGCAGATCGGAATCAGCCAGTCGCTGCGCATCTGCAGATCATCGTTCAGTGCTTTCATTGCGGCGTAGTTAAAGGTGTAGCGCGCGTCTTTGTCCTTGGCGGCCCAGATCATCGTCTCATGGGCGTTGGTGAAGCGCCGGCCGCGGAAGTTCGGCATAGGGTTGCTTTTGCGCCAGACCACGTCGTTCAGGATCCAGTATTCCAGGTCCTGCAATGCGGTTCCGACGCGAAAGATGTTGTGGTAGCTGCCGATAACCCACAGCGTGCCGTCGTCTTTCAGCACGCGCCGCGCGGCGCGCAGCCAGGCGCGGGTAAAGTCGTCGTAGGCACGGAAGCTGTCGAACTTGTCCCAATCGTCGTCGACGGCATCGACCTTGGTGTTGTTGGGCCTTACCAGGTCGCCTGCGAGCTGCAGGTTGTAAGGCGGATCGGCGAAGACCATGTCGACGCTGCCCTCGGGCATGTCCTCCATTTCCGCGATGCAATCGCCCACCATAACGCTGTCGATTCGCAAGGGAAAATCTCCCAAAGTGGCGGCCCAAAGTTCCCCGGACCCAAAGTCGGGCATCCTGAGTCAAGTCGGACTCCGCGTCAAGAATCTTTTCGAGTCAGAGGTTTAGGTTGAGGGCTTCACGGATTGGGCGAAAAGAGCGCCGGTGATGCAGGGTGACGCCGAAGCTGGCGATGCCCTTTTGGTGTTCGGCGGTGCCGTAGCCCTGGTTGCGCTCCCAGCCGTAACCCGGATATTCGGCGGCCAGTTCGGCCATGATGCGGTCGCGCCGCACCTTGGCGACGATCGAGGCCGCGGCGACCGAGAGGCTGCGCCCGTCGCCCTTAATCACGGCCTCGGCCGGAAAGGCCAGGCGCGGCAGTTTGTTGCCATCGACCAAAGCAAAGTCGGGGGCCGTGTTCAGACCCGCGACGGCGCGCGACATGGCGGCGAGGCTGGCTTGCAGGATGTTGAGGTTGTCGATTTCCTCGACCGATGCAATTCCGACACCGATATCGGCGATTGCGACCAGTTCGTCGTAGAGCTCGGCGCGGCGCGCGGCCGAGAGTTTTTTGGAATCGTCAAGCCGGCAGAGGAGAGTTGCCGGCGTGGCCTCGGAGTCGAGCCAGACCGCTGCCGCAACGACCGGCCCGGCCCAGGGACCACGCCCGGCCTCGTCGATCCCGACGATACGGCAGGCTGTTCTGTAACGACTCTCGAGGCTGAAATCCGGCAAGGGTCGACTCTTTTCGGGATCGGGCCCGGGTTCTGGACTTAGGTCCAAATTCTGGGTTTAGGCCCGGCTTCTTGAATTAAGCAGGGGTTGTGGAACTACGCACGCGGCTCGCCGCTCGGTCCACGGTCGGGGCGTCGGCGGCGTGGTACGATTTCGCCCATCCAACGGGTCGCCGACGAGGCCATGTCGACCATATTGTGATCGCTGCGCACGGTCGAGCGCAGGATCGACCATTCCGGGCCGACAGTCAGACGCAGGGTCTCGAAACCGGAAGTGATGCCGAGCAACGCGATACGGTGCAGGCGGCGCGCGGCCTCCAACCAAAAGGGGCTACCGACCAGGGAGAGCACTGTGATGGCGACGATCAGTCGATGATTGTCATAGGAAACGGCACCGGCGGAGAGACCGAGGGCGGCGAGGACGAAGGAGAATTCTCCAAGCTGTGCCAAGAGGGCGCCGGAGAGAAAGGCCCGCGGCCAAGTCTCGCCGAGGGCCCGAATCAGGCCGATGTTGAGTGCCGTCTTCAACACCGCCACGAAGGTGACGATGGTCAGGACGGTCCAGAGATTTTCCCAGATATAAGCGCCGTCGATGAGCAGTCCGATAGACAGGAAGAAGATCATCATCAAGATGGACTGGATCGGTGCGGTGTGGCGCAGCATGCCGGTGCGGCTGGTCGAGTTGCCGACCACCAGACCCGCGAGGAAGGCGCCGTAGGCCGTCGACAGGCCGAGCAAACCCGATAGGGCGGCGCCGCCAAAACAAAAGGCGAGGCCTGCCAACGGCATCAGGTCGACCGAGGTGATGGCCGAGCGTATGAAGGGCAAACGCAGTTTCTTTGTCTTGTTGAGGTAGATCACCAGCAAGACGAGGAACGTCAGCGAGAGGATGATCTTGACGATGGCGACAAGATTTATGCCGCCCGAATCGCCCTCCATGGCGCCGACGATCAGCATCATCGGTACCACGGCGAAGTCCTGGGCGATGAGTATGCCGATGGTGATCTGCCCGACACGGGTGCCCTTTTCGCCGATTTCCTCGAGCATCTTGATGGCGACCGCCGTTGACGAGAGGGCAACGACGAAACCGAGCACGACGCAGAGTGTCAGCGACCATCCCATTATGACGCCAAGACCGTACATGGCGCCGAGACCAGCTAGAATTTGGAACAGCGTGGTCAGAAGGGCGACTTTCCAGACCTGCTTCAGACCGCGCAGCGAGAGTTCCATGCCGACGATGAAGAGCAGCATGACGACTCCCAGCTCGGCCAGGATCTGCACGTTGTTGCGATTTTCCACCAGCGCGAAACCCGAGGGCCCGAGAAACGCGCCGGCCAGTATGTAACCGAGCACCGGCGGTTGTCGAAAACGCCGCATCGCCAAACCAAAGGCCAACGCCCCCAGGACGACTATCGCCAGACCCGTGATGTCGCTGCCGTGACCGTTCATGCCCGCGAGTCTAGCACGATGTTGGTTAAGGAACGAGCTACCTCTATGAAGAAATTGGCAGAATCAGAAAAGGTCGAGCTGTTCGTCGCGGCCGGACCGGGGCACGCGAAAGGCTGCGATGTCGAGCGGCTCTTGCGGGCCGCCGAGGCCGAGCCTGCGGCAAGCCAGCTCGAAGCGCCGCGCCAATAGATCGGCATAGACGCCGGTGCCGCGTTGCCGCCGGCCGAAGCTTGCATCGTAGAGGCGGCCGGCGCGGGTATCGCGCACAAGGTTGAGCACGTAGTCCTTGCGT
>JAJFGM010000805.1 GCA_021776145.1 Kiloniellaceae bacterium
ACGGCATCCCGCCCGCCAAGTTCCTGCAGGTCAAGGACGACCCCAAGTTCAAGGACCTGATCATCGAGGGCAGCCAGCTGCACACCGGCTACGTCACCATGAACGTCAAGATGAAACCCTTCGACGACGTGCGGGTGCGCAGGGCGGTCAACATGGCGATCAACAAGGACCGCATCGTGCGCATCATCAACGGCCGCGCCGTGCCGGCGAACCAGCCGCTGCCGCCGCTGATGCCGGCCTACGACACGGCCTACGAAGGCTTCGCCCACGACCCGGCGGCGGCCAAGGCGTTGCTCGCCGAGGCCGGCCACGGCAACGGTTTCACCACCGAGCTCTACGTTGCCAACACCGACCCGCAGCCGCGCATCGCCCAGGCCATCCAGCAGGATCTCGCCGATGTCGGCATCAAGGCCGAAATCAAGGCCCTGGCCCAATCCAACGTCATCGCCGCCGGCGGCGAACCCGACCAGGCGCCGATGATCTGGTCCGGTGCATGGCCTGGATCGCCGACTTCCCCGACCCCTCCAACTTCTACGGGCCGATCCTCGGCTGCGGCGGGGCCGTGCAGGGCGGCTGGAACTGGTCCTGGTACTGCAATGAAGAGCTCGATGCACGGGCCCAGAAGGCCGATGCCATGGCGGACCCCTCGCAGGCCGCGGCCCGCATCGACGAATGGAAGAAGATCTTCACCACCATCCAGGACGAAGCCCCCTGGGCACCGGTCTTCAACGAGCAGCGTTTCACCATCCGCTCGGCCAGGCTCGACGGGCCGGACGGCATCTTCGTCGATCCGGTGCACATCCCGGTGCACTACGACTACGTCTATGCCAAGGACGCGCAGTAGTCATGGCTACGTGCGATCACACGATCCACGGCGCACACCACCACTTCGGGTGGGATCGTTCGATCCCGCCCGTCGCGGCGGTGGCGCCGGGCGACAGCGTGGAGTTCGAATGCGTCGACGCCTCGGGTGGCCAACTCGACGCAGAATCCACGCTCGCCGCCATCGCCGAACTCGACTTCGACCGCATCAACCCGGTTACCGGACCGATCTTCATCGATGGGGCCGAACCTGGCGATGCGGTGAAGGTGACGTTCGAAAATTTCACGCCCACAAGCTCGGGAACGATGGGAACTGCAAAAGGCTTCGGCTGGACGGCAAACATCCCGGGTTTCGGACTGCTCGCCGATCAGTTCCCCGACCCCGCGCTCAACATCTGGATTTACGACGCCGCGGACTTTACCCCGGCGCTTTATGGTCCCGGCGGCCGGGTACCCTTGAAACCCTTTGCCGGCACCGTCGGCCTGGCCTTGGCGGAAGAAGGCCTGCATTCCGTGGTGCCGCCCAGGCGGGTGGGCGGCAACATGGATATCCGCGACCTGACGGCGGGAACCACGCTCTACCTGCCGGTGGAGGTCGCCGGCGGGCTCTTTTCCATCGGCGATACCCATGCCGCGCAGGGTGACGGCGAAGTCTGCGGCACGGCCATCGAAAGCCCGATGAACGTCGCCCTGACCCTCGATCTGATCAAGGACGCGGGACTGAAGACACCGCGCTACACGACCCCGGGACCGGTGACGCGGCATCTCGACGAAAAGGGCTACGAAGTGACCACCGGGGTCGGGACCGACCTCTTCGAAGGCGCGCGCGCGGCGGTCGCGCAGATGGTCGACCTGCTGTCGGCACAAACCGGCATGGCCGCCGTCGAGGCCTACATGCTCTGCTCGGTCTGCGGCGATCTGCGCATCAGCGAAATCGTCGACCAGCCGAATTGGATCGTATCGTTCTACTTCCCGCGCCTGGTTTTGGACTGAGGTAAGTGGGCATGCGGCCGGGTAAACCGCCCCAATGACGGTGTCGGGGCAGCAAGACAGCGCAACCGAGCCGCCGGTTCTGGCGGTGCGCGGGCTGAAGACGACGGTGGCGGGACCTGACGGACCGCGCGTCGTCGTCGACGGCCTCGACTTCGATCTCTTCGCCGGCGAGACCGTCTGCATCGCCGGCGAATCCGGCTCCGGCAAGTCGATGACGGCGCTGTCGCTGATGGGCTTGTTGCCGGAAGGCGGGCGCATAGCGGGCGGAAGCGCCCGCCTCATTGATAGTACGGATCGGCGTGGTAACGCCGACCGGGGCGGAAGCGCCCGCCTAATTGATAGTACGGATCGGCGGGGGAACGCCGACCGGGGCGGCAACACCTACCTCGATGGCAAGGATCTCCTGAAGCTTGGCGAGGCCGAAATGCGCCGTGTCCGTGGCAGCCAAATCGCGATGATCTTCCAGGAGCCGATGACCTCGCTCAATCCCCTGATGACGGTCGGCGCCCAACTCAGCGAGGCCATCGCCGCGCATCTCGGCAAACGCGGCCGCGCCGCCCGCGCCGAAGCCTTGAAGATGCTCGAGGCCGTGCGCATCGGCGAACCGGAGCGGCGCCTTCGGCAGTACCCGCACGAGCTCTCGGGCGGCATGCGCCAGCGCGTCATGATCGCCATGGCGCTGGTCTGCAACCCCAAGGTTCTGATCGCCGACGAGCCGACAACAGCACTCGACGTCACCATCCAGGCGCAGATTCTGGCCCTGATGGAAGACCTGAAAAGCCAGTTCGGCACGGCGATCCTGCTGATCACCCACGATATGGGGGTGGTCGCGGAAATGGCCGACCGGGTCATCGTCATGAATGCCGGCAAGATCGTCGAGAGTGGCCCCGTCGAGGCTCTTTTCGCCGAACCGAAAGATGTCTACACCCGCCAGCTTCTCGATGCCGTGCCCAAGCTCGGGCGCATGATCGGCAGCACCTTGCCGCGGCGCGCCGCCACGCCGACACCCAATGCCGCGGTCCCCAATTCCGCGGTCCCCAATTCCGCGGTCCCCAATTCCGCGCTGATGCCACCGGTGGTCGAGGTCCGCGACCTCACCGTGCGCTTCGACATCCGCGGCGGTCTGTTGCAGCGCCCGGTGCAGCGGGTGCACGCCGTCGAGGGCATCTCCTTCGACATCGCCGGGGGTGAGACCCTGGCGCTGGTCGGCGAATCCGGGTGCGGCAAGTCGACCACCGGCAAGGCCTTGCTCAATCTCGTCAAGTGGAGCGGCGCCGTCCGCGTCGCCGATCGCGACATCGCGGGGCTCAGCAACCGCGAGATGGCGCCGGTCAGGCGCGAGATTCAGATGGTCTTCCAGGACCCCTTCGCCTCGCTCGACCCGCGCAAGAAGGTCGGCGATCTCGTCGGCGAACCCCTGCTCATACACGGCCTGGCCAAGGGCAAGGATCTCGACGCGCGCGTCGCCGAGCTCTTTCGGCGTGTCGGTCTCGAGCCCGACTTTCGCCAACGCCACCCGCACGAATTCTCCGGCGGCCAGCGTCAGAGGATCTGCATCGCCCGCGCCCTGTCGCTCAATCCCAAGATCATCGTCGCCGACGAAAGCGTCTCGGCCCTCGATGTTTCGGTGCAGGCACAAGTACTCGATCTGCTGCAGCGGCTACAGGACGATCTTGGCCTGTCGTACCTTTTCATCTCGCATGACATGTCGGTGGTCGAAGAGGTCAGCCACCGTGTTGCCGTCATGTATCTCGGCCAGATCGTCGAAATCGGCCCACGCGCCGCCGTCTTCGAACGGCCCAAGCACCCCTACACGAAAGCTCTGCTCGAAGCCGTGCCGATCGCCGACCCGACCAAGCGGCGGCGCCAGTTGACACGACAGACCGGCGAAATGCCGAGCCCGGTGCGGCCGCTCGACTACATACCCAAATACGTACAGCTCAACGATTATGGCAACGGCCACGCCGCCGCGGTTTAGAATGGTGAAGGTCTTTGCGAGGATAGACCGGCGTGCGCCCCTGACAGGGTCAATCCCGCGTCGGTGAGGTCGTTACGGTGGCGCGCATTCGACCCGGGGCTTCGTGCTCCCGCGCGGCCGTTTCGGATGCTGCTAAGCGCCCCGGACTCAGGCCGTCACGTGGCCGCTTCCCGCCTTGTCGGGCAGGAAAAAAAGGACCAGGACGACCAGCGGCACAAACGCGGTCAGCAGCCCCCATCCGATGCGCGAACGCCTCTTTTTTCCAGCAACCAGGATCGCGACAAAAACCAGGGCGATCCACAGTATCACGCCGAAGGTTGCGATCATCCTTCTCTCCTCCGAGATCAAGAACCCGACAACCAGCTTTGGTTAAAACAACTCTAACATGAACCGTCTCAAAGCGCAAAAATGCGGCCAAAAGTCACGGATTCCTGGGCTCTTGAGGTACCGCAGGTAGACTCGATTTGCGCATCGAGGACCGCGCCGGCCTAATCCTCTTCACCGAGGCCGCGCCTGGAAATGCGGATGTCGCGGTGGATATAGACCGACATCACCAGGCCGAGCGCCGCCATCACCGTCAGCATGGCGGTGCCGCCATAGGAGATCATCGGCAGTGGCACGCCGACCACCGGCACCACGCCCATGACCATGGCAATGTTGATGAAGACATAGAGGAAAAGGTTGGTCGTCAGGCCGATGGCGACGAGGCGGCCGAACTGGTTGCGGGCGCGCAAGGATATGGCGACGCCGTAGGTGAGCAACAGGATGTAAAGCCCGAGCAGCGTCAGGCCGCCGACCATGCCGAACTCTTCGGCCAACATGGTGAAGATGAAGTCGGTCTGTTTTTCCGGCAGGAAATTGAGGTGCGACTGGCTGCCCTGCAGGAAGCCCTTGCCGAAAAGCCCGCCGGAGCCGAGTGCGATCTGCGACTGCAGGATGTGATAGCCGGCGCCGAGAGG
>JAJFGM010000806.1 GCA_021776145.1 Kiloniellaceae bacterium
GGGCTTTCTTCGCGTGACCTGGCGATGAACGTCGTGCTGCCCGAACTCGACGGGCGTATCCTGACCCGCGCGCTGTCGTTCAAATCCGGCAGCGAACGCCACGCCGCCACCCAGTGCTCGGTCGTGACCTACAAGGCCGAGTCGGAGCGCATCGCCTTCACGGTCCAATTGGCGCGGGCCTGGGCGCGCCTGGGCGAAATCCCGCCGGCGCGGCGCCGCGTCGCCATCGTCCTGGCCAACTATCCCAACCGCGACGGACGTATCGGCAACGGTGTCGGCCTCGACACGCCGGCCAGCACGCTCAACCTGCTGCGCGCCCTGTGCGACAGCGGCTACGGCGTCGAGGGTTTTCCAGATGACGGGGACAGCCTGATCCGCGAGCTGACAGCGGGTCCGACCAACCGCCGGGAAGCGGCGCGCGGCGCCAGCGCCGCGCGCTTGAGCCTGCGCGACTATGCCGCGTATTTTGACGGCCTGCCGCCGGGCGTGCGCCAGGCCGTGACGTCGCGCTGGGGCGAGCCGGCAGCCGATCCCTTTGTGCGCCAGGGCGCCTTCCACCTGTCGGTCCGCATCTTTGGCAACGCCCTGGTCGCCATCCAGCCGGCGCGCGGCTACAACATCGACCCGAAAGAGACCTTCCACGACCCCGATCTGGTGCCGCCGCACGGCTATCTGGCCTTCTACTGCTGGCTGCGCCAGGGCTTTGCCGCCCATGCCGTCATCCACAATGGCAAACACGGCAACCTGGAATGGCTGCCGGGCAAGGCGGCGGCGCTGTCGCCGTCCTGTTATCCCGAGGTCGCCTTGGGGCCGCTGCCCAATATCTACCCCTTCATCGTCAACGATCCCGGCGAGGGCACCCAGGCCAAGCGCCGCAGTGCCGCGGTGATCATCGACCACATGACCCCGCCGCTGACCCGCGCCGGCATCTACGGCCCGCTCAAGGACTTCGAGGCGCTGATCGACGAGTACTACCTGGCGGCCGGGCTCGACCCGCGCCGTCTAGAACTGCTGCGCCGCCATATCCTCGAGTTGACCCGCTCCAACGGTCTCGACGAGGATTGCGGTATCGCGCCCGAGGACGACGAGGTGCGGGCCCTGCAAAAGCTCGACAACTACCTCTGCGAGCTCAAGGAGGCGCAGATCCGCGACGGTCTGCATATCCTCGGCGAGTCGCCCCGGGGCCGCTTCGAGACCGATCTGCTGGTCGCCCTGACGCGGGTGCCGCGCAACTTGGCCGTAGGCGGCGATCAGTCGCTGATCCGCGCCCTGGCCGGAGATCTCGGTCTCGGATCCTTCGATCCGCTCGACTGCGATCTCGGCGCGCCCTGGGACGGCGCGCGGCCGGCGGCCCTGGCCGTCCTCGACGATGCCAGCTGGCGCAGCAACGGCGACACGGTCGAGCGCCTGGAATGCCTGGCCGCCCGCTTGGTGGGCGGCGAACAGGCCGCCAGCGCCCCGGTTACAGGCGCCCCGGTTACAGGCAATTGGCCGCGCACCCAGGCGGTGCTGGAGGAAATCGAAAACAGCGTGCGGCCGCGTCTGCGCGCGTGTGGCGCGCGGGAGATCGGCGCCACCCTGGCGGCGCTCGACGGCCGTTTCGTCGAACCCGGCCCTTCCGGTGCCCCGTCGCGCGGACGCCTCGATGTCCTGCCGACCGGGCGCAATTTCTTTTCCATCGACAACCGCGCCGTTCCGACCCCGGCGGCCTGGACTCTGGGCGTTAAGTCGGCCGAACTCCTGATCGAACGCCACCTGCAGGAAGAGGGCGACTGGCCCACAAGCTTCGGGCTTTCGGCCTGGGGCACCTCCAACATGCGCACCGGCGGCGACGACATTGCCCAAGCCTTGGCGCTGATCGGCGTCAAGCCGATCTGGGATCCCTCGAGCTGGCGTGTCACCGGCTTCGAGATCCTGCCGCCTGCGGCCCTCGGCCGGCCGCGCGTCGACGTCACCCTGCGCATTTCCGGCTTCTTTCGCGATGCCTTTCCGACCCAGATCGACCTCTTCGATTCCGCCATTCGCGCCGTCGGCGCGCTCGACGAAGAGGCCGAGGACAATCCCATCGCCCAGCGCATGCGCGCCGAGGCGCGGGAGCTGGAAGCGCAAGGCTTGCCAGCGGCGGAGGCCGAGCGTCGCGCCGGTTTCCGCATTTTCGGTTCGAAACCCGGGGCCTACGGCGCCGGCCTGCAGGCCCTGATCGACGAGAAGCTGTGGCACGAGCGCGGCGACTTCGGCCGCGCCTATATCACCTGGGGCGGCTACGCCTATGGCAAGGGCGCCGCCGGCGAAGCCGAGGCCGAGCTATTTGCCCGTCGCCTCGGCGGCATCGAGGCGGTGGTCCACAACCAGGACAACCGCGAGCACGACCTGCTGGATTCCGACGACTACTATCAGTTCGAAGGTGGCATGACGGCGGCCGTCGAACAGGTCTCGGGCGCCCGGCCGCGGGTCTATCACAACGACCACTCGCGGCCCGAGCGGCCGGTGATCCGCACCCTGGAAGAAGAGATTGGCCGCGTCGTTCGCTCGCGTGTCGTCAATCCCAAGTGGATCGCCGGCGTCATGCGGCACGGCTACAAGGGCGCGTTCGAAATCGCCGCCACGGTCGACTATCTCTTTGCCTTTTCCGCCACCACCGGGGCGGTCCGGCAGCACCATTTCCAGCTCACTTTCGATGCCTTCATAGGCGACGAAGCGGTGCGCGACTTCATGGCGCGGTCCAATCCGGCCGGACTGGAAGAAATGGCGGCGCGTTTCGACGAGGCCATCGAGCGCGGCCTCTGGAGCCCGAAATCCAATTCAGCCTACCGCGAACTGCAATCCATTATTGCCGGCGAGATGGCCCAGTGAACTGGTGACGCTTTGAAGGAGGACACCATGACCGAGAGCAAACCCAAGAGCGAAATGACCGAAGCCGAGCTCAACGAGCGTCACGCCGACAAGATGCGCCGCAAGAAGGCGGCACGCGACAAGATCCTCGCCGGCAAGACCATCGAAAAGGGCCTGTTGATCGTCCATACCGGCAAGGGCAAGGGCAAGTCGACGGCCGCCTTCGGTTTGGTCTTCCGCGCCCTCGGGCACGGTTTCAAGGTCGGCATCGTGCAGTTCGTCAAGGGCGTTTGGGAAACCGGCGAGCGCGACGTGCTGCAAAAGTACCCGGATCAGGTGACGATCAAGGCCATGGGCGAGGGCTTTACCTGGGAAACCCAGGACCGCGAGCGCGACATCGCGGCGGCGCGGGGGGCCTGGGAAGAAGCCAAGAAGATGATCGCCGACCCGGAGAACAAGATGGTGCTGCTGGACGAACTCAACATCGTCCTGCGTTACGGCTACCTGTCGATCGAGGAAGTCCTCGCCGGCCTCGCCGCCAAGCCGGAGGGCACCCACGTCATCGTCACCGGCCGCAACGCCAAGGACGAGCTCATCGAAGCCGCCGATCTGGTCACCGAGATGACCCAGGTCAAACACCCCTTCCGCTCGGGTGTGAAGGCGCAGGCGGGGGTGGAATTCTGAACAACAGCAGTCGTCGCCATTGGTGACCAATCGGCCAGCGGGAACAATAGGACGGAATAGGTCGCTGCTGCTATTGACCGTCTCCAGGGCAAGTCCTACAAAACAGCATGCGGTCTCAAGTGAGGCCAATATTTGGAATGCAGCGTTCCCTCTAGGGACTGAGAGCGATTCCGGTGAGGTCGACCCAAATCGGGGGCCGAGTCCGGGGCTGCCGCAGCGGCAAGTCGTGCCGCCTTGGACCGCTATTCACAAACCGTGATCGGGACGCTGCCTCTCGTTTGACCTGAGGAGGTAGTTATGAAGTTTCCCGTTGCCCTCGCCAGCCTTGGCGCCCTTTGCAGCATCACAGTGACACCGGCCCTGGCCGACCTGGGACACCTGGGCGAGGACGGCCACGGACATGCGCATTGGCTGGCGCTGGCCATCTTTGGCGGCCTCGCCCTTTGGGGTGGTGTCAAGCTGCTGCGCCGCCGTGCCGCGCGCCGCGCCCAGCCTGCCGCGCGCCGCTGAACGTCGTTTGGGAGACGCGAGATGACCGAAAAGTTGGGCGTTATGGTCTGCGGCCATGGCAGCCGAGACGAGAACGCCGTGACCGAATTCGCCCGTGTTGCCGAAGGATTGAAGGTCCTGATGCCCGACTATCCGGTCGACTACGGCTATCTGGAATTCGCCACGCCGATCATCCGCACCGGCCTCGACAATCTGCGCGAACAGGGTGTGACCCGCGTTCTGGCGGTGCCGGGCATGCTCTTCGCCGCCGGCCACGCCAAGAACGACATTCCCTCGGTGCTCAATACCTATGCCGCCCAGCATGAAGGTTTCACCATCGACTACGGCAAGGAACTGGGTATCGATCCGCGCATGATCGCCGCCGCCGGCGCCAGGGTGCGGGAAGCCCTGGACAAGGCCGGGGACGACGTGCCGCTGCATGAAACCATGCTGGTCGTCGTCGGGCGCGGCGCCTCGGACCCAGATGCCAACTCCAACGTCGCCAAGATCATGCGCATGCTGTGGGAAGGCCTTGGTTTCGGTTGGGGCGAGACGGCCTATTCCGGCGTCACCTTTCCGCTGGTCGAACCGGGCCTGGAGCATGCGGCCAAGCTCGGCTACCGCCGTATCGTCGTCTTTCCGTACTTCCTCTTCACCGGCGTCCTGGTCAAGCGCATTTACGACTACACCGACAAGGTCGCGGCGCGTCACCCCGAGATCGAGTTCATCAAGGCCGGCTATCTCAACAACCAGCCGCTGGTCATCGAAACTTTCAAGGAACGTGTCGAGCAGATCCTGACCGGCGAGAACAAGATGAACTGCGGCATGTGCAAATACCGCGAGCAGGTGCTCGGGTTTGAGGCCGAGGTCGGATTGCCGCAGGAAAGCCATCATCATCACGTCGAGGGCATCGGCACCGGCGATGCCGGCGCTCACGATCATGCACATGACCACGGGCACTCGCACGACCACGGTCATTCACATGACCACGGGCATTCACACAGCCACGGGCACCACCCCTATCCGCATGCCGACCACCCCCTGGGTCCGGTTAGTATGCGGACGGAAGAGTCCAAAACCTAACACACGACAACGGGGCAAGCGTGAAGTACCTGAAAGAGCCGGACGAGATCTACGCGCGGTCTTTCGCCACGATAAGGGCCGAGAGCCAGCTCGACGCGCTGCCTCTGGAGATCGAGGCGGTCGCCGTGCGGCTGATCCACGCCTGCGGCATGACCGATCTGGTGCCGGA
>JAJFGM010000807.1 GCA_021776145.1 Kiloniellaceae bacterium
CCTTGCCGAGGCGTTGGGCGGCCAGGTGCGCGGTGACGGCTTTCCACCGCAGAAGACTCTCTTCATCGCGCCAATAGGATACGGTGATGCCGAATCCCTCGGCATCGCGGGTCGACTCGACCCCAATGCAGCCGGGCTGCCGCAGCGCCATCTGTTCCATCTTCTCCGCCATCTTGGCGTAGCCGTGATCGCCCGCGGTGCGCTGCGCGGCAAAGATCACCGCGTAGTAGGGCGGTTCGGGCGCGGCGGCGAACCTTGGATTCAGTTTTGCGGGTCCTTCGGGCATCGTTGACTGGCCCTTTCCAGATGTGAGTTGAGAAGCTCTTCGGCGGCACCTGTGTCGCTGGCCTCGCAAGCGGCAAGCAAGGCGCGATGGTCATCGTTCCACAGGGCGCGCAGCGCCGAGCCCGGCGGTTGGCCGCAATAGGCGCGCCGCGACTCGCGGCGCAGCACTTCGATCAGGTCGAGCAGCCGGCGATTGCCGCAGGCCTTGTAGAGCGAGAGGTGAAAGGCACCGTCGAGTTCGGCCAAGGCCTTGGGGTCGTCTTCGATCTCCAGGCGCTCTTGCAGCTGTCGCGCCGCCAGCAGGTCACGGGCGCCAAGCCCCGCCCGCAGGGCCGTCCGCAGGGCCGCCGTCTCGAGGATGGCGCGGGTCGCCAGCAGTTCGTCGAAGGCGGCCGCCGACAGGCCTTCGACCGCGACGCGGCGATCGGAACAGAGTGCCACCAGCCGTCTTTCGCGGAGGATCTCCAGGGCGGCGCGAATTGGTTGGCGGCTGACTTTGAAGCGCGCCGCCAGGGCCTCCTGCTGCAAGGCGACGCCGGGCAGCAGGAGGCCCGCCAGAATATCGGCCTCGAGGCTATCGGCGATACGGGCTGAAAGATTTGGATCCATGGATCCAAATTAAAGTTATGCCGAGTTGACTGCAAGCTCCGATGCGAATATTTCGGCGAGCCTTTCCAGTTGACGATGCCGCGCGGCCACTGCCCGCGCGATCCGGCCCTGGCCGCCCGCGGCCGGGCCCAAACCGCCACCGAAGCCGACACCTCGGCGACCAGTCTGGAAACCCTGATCAACCTCGTCGGCAGCGGCTACGGCCTGACACTGGTGCCAGCCGCGGCGGTGCGCGGCGCCTGGATGACCGACCTCGAAGTCGTCGTACGCCTGGTCTACCGCAAGGGCAATCCGCGTAACGCCGTGCTGGAAACCGTCGCCGGCACGATCTGCCAGACCGCGCCCAACACGGACACGCAGCTGGAGTGAGTATCGAAAGCGGCAGACCGAAGTGACGCGACATAGCTGGAGAGTCCGTCCCCGGCACCGGGATATTAGCGGAACTGCCGGGCGACATAGCCGAGAATTTTCGGTGCCGCGGCCTGCAGCGATAGATCGCCGTCGAGGACCTTCGCGAGGACCGCGTCCAGGTCTCTGTCATCCTCTTCCAGCAGGGCGCGGCGCACCAGGTCGCCGGCGAGGCCAGCCAGGGCGGCACGCGACCGGGCCAGGCGCCGCGCCCGCGGCGGCGCCGCCGGTCCGGCGTGCCCGTCGATGGCCGCAAGCAGTTCAGCGATGCCGTTGGACACGCCTGCCGGCGAGGTGGCGACGGTCTTCAACACCTCGACCCGGCGCGCCGCCGCGGCTCTGAGGCCGAGCATGGCGCGCAACTGGCGCGCGGTTTCATCGGCCCCCTCGCGGTCAGCCTTGTTGACGACGATGATATCGGCGATCTCGAGAATGCCGGCCTTGATGGCCTGCAGATCATCGCCGAGGCCGGGTGCCAGGATCACCACCTTGAGGTCGGCAACGGCGGCGATTTCGGTTTCCGACTGGCCGGCGCCGACCGTCTCCACCAGCGTTACGTCCCAGCCGGCGGCATCGACCAGATCGAGGATGTCGAAGACCGCCGCCGAAAGCCCGCCGAGGTGACCACGCGCCGAGAGCGAGCGGATGAAGACCCCGGGGTCGACGCTGTGCACGCCCATGCGGGCGCGATCGCCAAGCAGGGCACCGCCGGACAGCGGGCTCGAGGGATCGACGGCCAGCACCGCGACGCGGCGTTCGGCCGCCCGCATTTCACATATCAGTGCGTTGATCAGGGTCGATTTGCCGGCCCCCGGTGGCCCGGTGAAGCCGACGACCAGGCCGCCCTTGAGGTGCGGCCGCAGCTTCGCCAGCAAGGCCTCGGCGCCGGGCCGGGCATTTTCCACCAGCGTGATGGCGCGCGCCAAGGCCGCCAGCGCGCCGCCGGCAACCGCCGCCGCCAGACGCTCGACCGCGTCACCTTCGCCTGCCTTGTCGGACGATGACATGTCGGGCACTGCCGGCATGTGCGTCAGGCGACGATCAGTGGATGCCCGAAGCCGAGATCCTCGCGCAGGCGGGCGATGATCTCGCCGTGCGTGGCCCCGGCCTCGGCCGCCTCGACGACCCGGGCATAGAGGTTTTCGTCGTCGCGGTTTGCGGCCTTGGACAGCGCCTCGATCGCCGCCGCGACAGAATCGCCGTCGCGCTCCGCCTTGAAGCGCTCGAAGTCGGCGAGGTGCGCCGCCATCTTGCTCGGATCGGGACGATAGGGGGCCGGCTCGGGGAAGACTTCGTCGACG
>JAJFGM010000808.1 GCA_021776145.1 Kiloniellaceae bacterium
CTTGCCGGCCTCGCGAATGCACAGCGCCATCAGCTCGGCCGACCGCGCCTCCATCAGGTTCGCCAGGCGCTCCAGACAGTCGGCACGCGTATCGGCGGGTTGCGCGTCCCAGTCGCGCGCCGCCCGGCTGGCCCGCGCCAGCGCCTGTTCGATCTGGTCCGGCTGGCCCCAGGAAAACCGACCGACACGGCGGCGCCGGTCGGCGGGATCGAACACGTCACGCTGCGGGCCGCTTTGTTCGACACCGCCGATGATCGGGCCACCCGTCCAGTCAAGCGCGCTTGCCGCCGCGAGGTCACGATCGAGAAACTCGACACCTGTGGGATCGGTCAGGTCGAACCCTGCGGAGTTGTCCCGCGCCGGGCCAAAAAGACGCAGCGGCAAGGGTATCGCAGGGTGTGGAATCTCTTGCGTCGCGCCAAGCTGGACCACGGGATCGGCGATAATTTCGTCAATCGGCAGATGCTCGTCCTGGATGCGATTGACGAACGACGAATTGGCGCCATTCTCCAGCAAGCGGCGCACCAGATAGGCCAGCAGGTCCTCGTGGCTACCGACCGGCGCGTAGATGCGGCATGGCAGGCCCATGCGATCCCGCGGCACGACCTGATCGTAAAGCGCTTCGCCCATCCCGTGCAGGCGTTGAAACTCGAATTCCGTCGGAGAATCGACCCGGTCCCGCCCGGACATCTCCAGAATGGCGGCGACGCTATGGGCATTGTGGGTGGCGAACTGCGGGTAGAAGGCCTTGGGGTCGGCCAGCAGTTTGCGGGCACAGACAAGATAGGACAGGTCCGTCGAGACCTTGCGCGTGAAAACCGGGTAGCCGGCAAAACCCTCGACCTGGGCATGCTTGATCTCGGTATCCCAGTAGGCGCCCTTGACCAGGCGCACCATCAGTCGCCGCTGGTGGCGATGCGCCATGTCGGCCAACCAGTCGATCAGCGCGCTGCCACGCTTTTGATAGGCTTGCACCGCGAGACCGAAGCCATCCCAGTCCCTGAGGTCGGGATCGCCCGATATGGCCTCGATGACATCGAGTGACAGATCGAGGCGGTCGGCCTCTTCGGCGTCGACCGTCAGGCCGATGTTCTGCTCGGCGGCCTGCAGCGCCAGGGCTTTCAGCCGCGGCGCCAACTCGTCCAGGACACGCGTGCGCTTGGCAAACTCGTAACGCGGATGCAGCGCCGACAGCTTGACCGAGATACCCGGCCCAGCCACCACGCCCTTGCCGCCCGCCGCCGCGCCGATCGCCGTGATGGCGGCCACATAGGCGTCGAAATAGCGCTCCGCGTCGGCCAGGGTCCGGGCCGCCTCGCCGAGCATGTCATAGGAATAGCGGTAGCCCGCCTTTTCGTCCGGCCGCGCCCGTTCGGTGGCCTCGGCGATGGTGCGTCCCATGACGAACTGCCGTCCCAGGATGCGCATGGCCTGGGTCACCGCCGAGCGGATGACCGGCTCGCCGGAGCGCTGCACCATGCGTTTGAGCACGCCGCCGAGATCGCGCGTCTCGCGGTTCTCGAGCTTCACCACCTGGCCGGTGAGCATCAGCGCCCAGGTCGAGGCGTTGACGAAGAGCGAATCGCTGTGGCCGAGGTGGGCGCGCCAGTCGGCATCGGCGATCTTATCCTTGATCAGCTTGTCGACCGTGGCATCGTCCGGCACCCGCAACAGGGCTTCGGCCAGACACATGAGGACCACGCCCTCCTTGCTCGACAGCTCGAACTCGTAAAGGAAGGCGTCGAGGCCGCCCTGCCCGACCCGCTCGCGGCGTACGGACGCGACCAGTTCGCGCGCCTGATCGGCAATGCGATCACGCGCTTCGCTGGTTAGCTGCGCCGCGTCGAGCAGCTCGCGGACGACCTGGGTTTCATCCCGGTGCGTGGCGTCCCGCAGGGCCTGGCGCAGGGGAGTGGCATCTTCTGGGGCATGGGACAGCAGCATGGCGGCAATCTCCGGCGCGGGCTAAACGGTGATGATCAGGGACCTCAGGAAAGGAAAAATAGTCTCATCCTAGCCATATGTGCTACTTTCTTACGAACATTTGCGATATATCGACTAGCAAATTCGAGATTATCCAGTGATTCATCCTGAAGAAAAGCCCCTGGACGATATCGACCGCAAGATCCTCCGCCGCCTGCAGCGGGACGGCCGCGTCTCCAACATCGAGCTGTCGCGCGCCATCCACCTCAGCCCGACGCCCTGCCTGGAACGGGTCCGGCGCCTGGAGCGGGCCGGCTACATCACCGATTACGTGGCGCTGCTCGATCCCGATATGCTCGACGCCAAGGTCATGGTCTTCGTGCAGGTGACACTCGATCGAACCACACCCGACGTCTTCAAGCAATTCCGCAGCGCCATTGTCGAGTTGCCGGAAGTGCTGGAGTGCCACATGGTCGCCGGCGGCTTCGACTACCTGGTGAAGATCCGCGTCGCCGACATGGCCGCCTACCGCCACGTCCTCGGCGAGCGCCTGACTGCCCTGCCGGGAGTGGCGCAGACCCATTCCTATGTCGTCATGGAAGAAGTCAAGTCGACCCAGGCGCTGCCGATCGCATAGGGTTGGCCGAGCCCAAATCGCCGCCCGACTTATGTGGGACATCGTCCTGCAGCGCGGCAAACCCAGCCGAGCGATGGCGCCACCGCTTTCTTCCGGCCATCAAGTCGGCTTTGCGATAACCATCGAACCAGCAGTCGGCATCTTCCGGGCGTCTCCAGAGTCGCGCACGCGCCGCCAAGTGCGTGAGGGTACGGAATATTTGGTCGCCCTCAACCACCGGCGGGTGAGTACCCGACGGTGGTGGTTCATAATCGCGCTAAATAGTGCGCCATGCATAAGACAGGCGAACTGCGATCACACGTCC
>JAJFGM010000809.1 GCA_021776145.1 Kiloniellaceae bacterium
TACGACACGCTTCCGGCTAAACGGCAGGGAGGCATCGATTTTCCCGGGACCGATGACGGTCACAGGGGAAACAGTTCTTTCCGACCTGCGGTTCCATTGTTTCTTCGCGCGGAGCGGTGGACAGGCGCACTACCTTGTCAGGGGCAAGGAAGATCCGTTCCTCGCCTCCGTCATCGGTCTTTTGCCGGAGGAGCAGACATCTTTGGAGCCGCCCCATGTGACTGCCATGCGCGAAGGCAGGTTGTTCGATTGCGCGGCGCACGTGCTCTATGATGGCAGGCTTTTGAAGATGTTCTTTGCGGTGCACACGAACGGACGCGTCGAAACGCGGAGCGAAAGCGTGCTTGCAACTGGCCTGTATGGGTTGACGGCCATTCCGCTCAGCATTTAGGCCGCAATATCGAAGGGGCCGAAAATCCCCTCTATTCGATCCCGGAACGTGCCCATGTCCATCTGCAGCGGGGCCAGTCCGCCGAAGGGGCCGTCCTTGCTTCGCCAATAGGCGAGAATTTGCGGGAACTGGTTGAACTCGAGATCCGCCTCCGAGATGATCCGGCGGTCGAGCGGGAGGAGCCGGATTTCGCGCGCGCGATTCGTAATCGCATCGTACTCCGCGCGGTTGCCGGCTTCCGCCAGCTCATTCGCGAGGACAAAGGGATCGTCCGTCCCGAACAGCGACCGCGCCTTTGCACGCCGTTCCATCAGTTTGTCGAGCGAGGCGCCGGCAAGCTCTGCCTGCTTTCCTTGGGATATCCGGCAGACGTAGATGATGCGCGCGAAAACATGGAGCTCCGCCTGCCCCATCTCGGGCAAGTGAATCAAAACACCGGAGCGCATGGCGGGGACAGTGTCGAGCGCCATGACTTGCGCGCACATGATGCAGGCCGCATGCGCTTCGGAATTTGTGACAGCGTCGTAGGGACCGGCAGTCTGCTGGTACTTCTGGCTCCTAAACCCGCAGTAGTGGCATATGTGATTTGCGCGGCCGATTACGGCCTCACGCTTATTGGTCTGCCCGGATCCCGGCCAGATGGCCGTGATGGGGCGTGGCATTGGCTGCGTGGGAAAAGACAGGCCGATGACCGGGTCGACGAAATTCGTGTGACCATTGAGTCGGATATTCCGGGCAGAGAGCGGGTTCTTGTCGGGATGCGGCGGCGGAGCGGGCGTCGTTTCCTTGGGGTTGGGTTTTTGTGCCGCAGGCGCCGGTGCAGGTGCCGCCGACGCCGCTTTTGGAGATGGGGTCTGGTTAGGCTCAGCTGGTGCGCTGCCCACCAGTTCGCCATGCGGGTTCTCTTCGATTAGCTTGGCCATCTGCTGGAAAACAGTGGCATTCTCCTGCATCTGCTCCTTGAGCAGCTTGTTTTGGTCACCGAGCGTCTCAAAGAAGTCTGCCGCGTCGGCCAAAAGTTTGACAGTAAGTTCGGCCAGCGTCTTTTCGTCGAGATTGCCACCAGGATCGGCTGCGAACATCGTGCCGATTTGGCGGTAGACATTCGCATTTTCCAGCATCTGCTCTTTCAGAGGCTCGTTTTGTTCAGCAAGCGAATCAAAGAACCCTGCCGCATCCTGCAGAAGCTTCGATGCTAGTTCGGAGTACCTCGCCATACAACGCCCCTCATGATCTTGAAGAACTAAAACGCATGAGAGGTTCTTTGCCAAGGGTCGCTCAACTTACCGCTTGAGCCTTTCGGCGAAGCCTGTCGTTCCCAGAAATCTCATCCGAGCGCGGTTCGGTCCAGTTTGTGCCCTGAGTCTAGTTGGTATGGGGCATGCCCGTAGCAAGAATCAAGGATGACGTCAGATCCTGCCGCCATGCCGGGGTCATTCCTGCAACTCGCTATCGGATCGGCGCGAAGGAAGACAGCGAACCCGTCCCGCGGTGTCGTACACCCTGGCCAACAGAGGGTTGAGTTTTCAGGCGGCCAGCCGCTCGTAACGGTGATGCAGGCCGCCAACCTGTCGGAAGGCAACAATCTTTCCCGTTTCAGTCAACTGGATCGGCCGGCCGAAGGGCGTGTCCTTTTCCAAAAAAAGTGCGGGCGGCAGCCGTGGTAGTAGTCGACATACGACGCCAATAACCGCTTCAGGTGCCTTTCGTTGAGGACGATGACATGATCAAGGCACTCTCTCCTAATCGATCCACGGGGAATGGGGTCGCGTCTTGCCTTTTGACCCTTCTCGACAGTCTCATCCCCGCCCCGGCCCAAACCTCCTGTAACTCAGCGCCTCGGCGATGTGCAGGCGGCGCACCTCTGCGCTCGCCTCAAGATCGGCCAGAGTGCGCGCCACCTTGAGCACGCGATGGTAGCCGCGCGCCGAGAGCCGCAGTTTCTCGGCCGCCTCGGTCAGCAGCGCCCGGCCTTGTGGGTCCGGCGCGGCGATCTCTTCCAGCAGGCGGCCGTCGGCCTCGGCGTTCGAGCGCGGCCGGGTTTCGGCATCAAGATCGGCGAAGCGCACTTGCTGGCGCGCGCGGGCCGTGGCGACGCGTTCGGCAATGGCCGCTGAGCCCTCGGCTGGCGGCGGCAGCGACAGGTCGCTGGCGGCGACCGCCGGCACCTCGATCTGCAGGTCGATGCGGTCGTAGAGCGGCCCGGAGATTTTCGCCTGATAGTCCTGGGCGCAGCGCGGCACGCGGCTGCAAGCTCGCGCCGGGTCGTCGAGATAGCCGCAGCGGCAGGGGTTCATGGCACCTATCAATTGGAAGCGCGCCGGATAGGTGACGTGGGCATTGGCCCGGGCGATCGACACGCGGCCGCTTTCCAGGGGCTGACGCAGGGCTTCCAGGGCGGCGCGGTTGAATTCCGGCAGCTCGTCGAGAAAAAGCACGCCGAGGTGGGCCAGTGACACTTCGCCGGGCCGCGCCTTCTGGCCGCCACCGGTCAGTGCCACCAGCGAGGCGGAATGGTGCGGGTCGCGGAAGGGGCGCTGTTGCAGCAGGCGGCCGCCTTGCAGGGCACCCGCGACGGAGTGGATCATCGAGACTTCCAGCGCCTCGGCCGGCTCGAGCGGCGGCAGGATGCCGGGCAGGCGTTGCGCCAGCATCGACTTGCCGGCACCGGGCGGACCGATGAACAGCAGGTTGTGGCCGCCGGCGGCCGCCACTTCCAAGGCCCGTTTGGCGCTTTCCTGGCCCTTTATGTCGGCGAGGTCCGGGCCCGACGCGGGTGTTTCCTGCAGGCTCGGTTTTGGCGGGCTGAGTACCTGGGTACCCTTGAAGTGGTTGACCAGGGCCAGCAGCGAGGCCGGCGCCAACACCTCGAGGCCGGCGGCCCAGGCCGCCTCGCCGCCCTGCGCGCCGGGGCAAATGAGGCCGCGCCCCCTGGCCAGAGCGTGGATGGCGGCCGGCAGCACGCCGGCGACCGGCGTCAGGCCGCTGTCCAACGCCAGTTCGCCAAGCGCCGTGTACTCGGCCAGCTCCTCGGCCGGCAAGACCTGCATGGCGGCGAGCAGGCCAAGCGCGATGGGCAGGTCGAAATGACTGCCTTCCTTCAAGAGGTCGGCGGGCGCCAGGTTGACGGTGATGCGCTTAGGCGGCAGGCCGAGACCCAGGGTCTCGAGCGCCGCGCGCACCCGCTCGCGGCTTTCGGCGACGGCCTTGTCCGGCAGGCCGACAATGGAAAAGGCCGGCAGGCCGGCCCCCATCTGCACCTGCACGTCGACGTCGACCACCTCGACGCCCTGAAAGGCCACCGTCGCGATACGCGCCACCATGGGTCCCGAATAAGCTCCTGCTCAGCAACCGCTTTTGGCAAATCAACGCGCCGGCACAAGTCGGTTGCGCCGGCACCCGTTGCACAAGTTATAGGCGGTGCGCGCCCTTGACCAGCGTCCCCGGCACCGCACTTCGCACTTTAGCTGGCGTGGGCAGACGCCATGTGCGGCGGATGACCGCCTTTTCGGCGCCATCATCAATTCGGCGCCATCATCAACAAAGTGGCCCGACCAGGCTTCGCCGACGTTCCATACTGGTCGAAGATCGAGGCATGATTGCAAGAATTGTCTTGCGCCGAGCCCAATTGCCTGTTCGATGGCGGCGGATCTCGGAACCTCGATGCAGCGAGCGCACCAAAGTCCCATGTATGGAGCCGCGACACGACCTCGGAGTGCCGGAACCGCTATTATTCAACGGATTGTGCTGACATAGGTCAAATGACGCCAAGACATCACCGTGTAGTTTGGGCGCTTGGCAGGGCCGACCTGAGTTTGTCGGTCATCTAGGGACTCCACTGCTGGTCGCTGTTGGAGATTTGGCGACTTTTCTCAACAAATACCCGGCGCGTGCTTTCTGCCGAATTTGCGAGCCGCCAGGGGACCGACCGGACGATCGCGCGTTTTTTCGGCAAACAGGGTTTGAACTGACCATGCGCGGACAAGAGCATCGCGATGAGCGGCACGAATTGGTTGGGGCGAGCAAGGATACCCCACCCGATCAACGAGCAGCCGGGCTGGCTCATCGGGCGTGGCCCGCGCCATGGCATGCACGGTCGGTCGAAGAGACATTCGAAGAACTCAACACCGATGAGACGGGACTGAGCCCGGAGGAGGCACATAATCGACGGGAGGTTTGCGGTCCCAATCACCTCGAACCACCAAAACGGCCCGGCCCGATGCAGCGCTTTCTAGCGCAGTTCAACAACGTTCTGCTCTATGTCTTGCTGGGTGCGGCCATTGTCACGGCGTTTCTCGGCCATTGGGTCGATAGCGGTGTTATCGCCGGCGTTGTGCTCATCAACGCCATTATCGGATTTGTCCAAGAAGGCAAAGCCGAGAAGGCGCTGGAGGCCATCCAGGCCATGCTCTCGCCGCAGGCCGGTGTGCGGCGTGGCGGGCTCGCCCTTACGGTCATGGCGGAGACGCTGGTACCCGGCGATATCGTGCTGCTTCAGTCCGGCGACCGGGTCCCCGCCGACCTGCGCCTGTTTGAAACGAAGAGCCTGCAAATCCAGGAATCGGTCTTGACCGGCGAGTCCGAGGCCGTGGAGAAGTCACCGGAGCCGGTGGCCGGGAAAATCGAGCTGGGGGACCGCACCTGCTTGGCGTTTGCGGGAACCCTTGTGACCTACGGCACGGGAATTGGAGTCGTTGTCGAGACGGCCAATCGTACCGAGATCGGCCGGATCAGCTCGATGCTGACCGAGGTGCCAACGCTTACGACACCGCTGCTGCGTCAGATAGCCGTGTTCAGCCGTTTTCTGACACTGGCGATCCTGGTCATCGCGGTCGCCACATTTGCGTTCGGTTTGTTGGTTCATGGCTATTCGCTCAACGACATGTTCATGGCGGCCGTTGGCCTCGCCGTAGCGGCAATTCCCGAAGGTCTGCCACCGGTCATGACGATCACCCTGGCGATCGGTGTGACCGTCATGGCGCGCCGCAATGTCATCGTTCGCAGGCTCCCGGCGATCGAGACATTGGGTTCTGTTACCGTCATATGTTCCGACAAGACCGGCACGCTGACGCGCAACGAACTGATGGTGCAGACCGTCCTTACGGCCGAGCATGTCTACAGCGTCACGGGCAGCGGATATGAGCCAGTCGGAGAATTTCGGATCGACGGCGAAGCG
>JAJFGM010000810.1 GCA_021776145.1 Kiloniellaceae bacterium
GAGATGCGGGTGGCCGGCGCGGATCGCATCCGCTTCGTCGCCGACGCGATGCGCCTGGGCATGCCCTTCGAGGAGGTCCGTTCGCTGACCGCGATCGATCCCTGGTTCCTGGCGCAGTTGCAGGATCTCGTGGCGGAGGAGGGGCGCCTTGCCGCGGCCGGCGCCGATGCGCTGGACGCCGCCAACCTGCGTCGCCTGAAGCGCAAGGGCTTCTCCGATGCCCGCCTGGCGACGCTGGTTGGTCTGGACGAGGCCGCGGTGCGTGCCCTGCGCCTGCGGCTGGGGATCCGGCCGGTGTACAAGCGTGTGGATTCCTGCGCGGCCGAGTTCCCGGCCAGCACCGCGTACATGTATTCGACCTACGAGCGGGAGTGTGAATCCGCGCCGACCAGCGCCGAGAAGATCATGGTGCTCGGTGGCGGGCCCAACCGCATCGGCCAGGGCATCGAGTTCGACTACTGCTGCGTGCAGGCCGCCTTTGCCATGCGCGATGCCGGTTACGAGACCATCATGGTCAACTGCAACCCGGAAACCGTCTCGACCGACTACGACACCTCGGACCGCCTGTATTTCGAGCCGCTCACCCTCGAGGACGTGCTCAACATCGTCGAGCTGGAAAAGCCCAGGGGCATCATCGTGCAGTTCGGCGGCCAGACGCCGCTCAAGCTGGCACGGGCCCTTGAAGCGGCCGGTGCGCCGATCATCGGTACCTCACCGGATTGCATCGACCTGGCCGAGGACCGCGAGCGCTTTCAGAAACTGCTATCGAAACTCGGCCTCAATCAGCCCGACAACGGCATCGCAACGTCTCCCGGGCAAGCCCAGGCGGCCGCCTGGCGCATCGGCTTTCCGGTTCTGATCCGACCGTCTTACGTGCTTGGCGGCCGCGCCATGGAAATCGTCCATGACGCCGAGCAGCTCGACCGCTACATCACCACCGCTGTTCGGGTCTCGGGCAGCAATCCCGTTCTCATCGACCGCTATCTGCGCGATGCGATCGAAATCGATGTCGACGCCGTGTGCGACGGCGAGGATGTCTACGTCGCCGGCATCATGGAGCATATCGAAGAGGCCGGCATCCATTCCGGCGACTCCGCCTGCAGCCTGCCGCCGCGCAGCCTGTCGGCGGAAACCATCGCCGAAATTGAGCGCCAGACCGAACTCCTGGCCAAGAGCCTTGGTGTCGTCGGCCTGATGAACGTGCAGTTCGCCGTGCAGAACGGCGATATCTATATTCTCGAAGTCAACCCGCGGGCCAGCCGCACCGTGCCTTTCGTCGCCAAGGCAACCGGGCTACCGGTTGCCAAGATCGCCGCCCGGGTCATGGCCGGCGACCGCCTGACGAGCTTCGATCTCGCGCCCAGGAGGCGCACCCACATCGCCGTCAAGGAGGCGGTCTTTCCCTTCGCCCGCTTCCCCGGCGTCGACATCATGTTGGGCCCGGAAATGCGCTCGACCGGCGAGGTCATGGGCCTGGACAATAACTTCGCCAGCGCCTTCCTGAAATCGCAGCTCGGCGCCGGCGTCGTGCTGCCGCAATCCGGCCGCGTCTTCATTTCGGTGAAGGACCACGACAAGGCAGCCATCGTGCCCTTGGCGCGCCAGGCCGCGGAGCTCGGTTTCGAGTTGATCGCGACGGCCGGCACCGCCCGCCACCTTGCCGCGGCTGGTATTTCCGTGCGCCACGTCAACAAGGTTCGCGAAGGCCGGCCGCACATCGTCGACGCCATGAAATCCGGTGATGTGCAGCTCGTCTTCAATACCACCGAGGGGGCCAAGGCCATTGCCGATTCCTTCGAACTGCGACGCACTGCATTGACTTGTGAAATCCCCTATTATACGACCATTGCGGGCACTGCGGCGGCGTTGCAGGCAATCGATGCTTTGAAAGCCGGACAGCTTGAAGTCGCCTCGCTTCAGTCGTATTTTATGTAGTCTTGTGGTGGCATGAGTTCGGGTTGATCTGGAATGGCTCAAGCTGGACCAAATTAGGTTGCTGTCGGAATTCAATCCATCCTTTCCAATTGTAGATAATGATATGCGCTGGGTTTATAGCCATGAGCGATAAGGTACCCATGACGGCGGCGGGCTTGAGCCGCCTGGAAGACGAACTGCGGCAACTCAAGACCACGGCGCGCCCGGAAGTGATTCGCGCCATCGCGGAAGCACGTGAACACGGCGACCTCTCGGAAAACGCCGAGTATCATGCCGCGCGCGAACGCCAAAGCTTCATTGAAGGCCGGGTCGGCGAACTGGAAGACAAGATCGCGCGCTCCGAAGTGATCGATATTGCCAGTCTGAGCGGCAATACGGTCAAGTTCGGCGCCACGGTCACGGTCGCCGACGAAGACACCGACGAAAAGCTCACCTACCAGATCGTCGGCGAGTTGGAGGCCGACATCAAGGCCGGCAAGCTCTCGGTCACCGCGCCCTTGAGCCGCGCCCTGATCGGCAAGGAAGTCGGCGATTCCGTCGAAGTTTCAACCCCTGTCGGCGAAAAGGGCTACGAAATTATCAAGGTCAAGTTCGTCTGAGGTCGGGGCGGCAATTCAGCCCGGCACTTTCGAGCTTCACGAACGGCGTGCCGATTCCCTAAAATTCCTCGTCGGGCGCCAGGCCAGTTTCCGGGTCGATCGGCACGCCGGGCCGATCCTTGGCGGTGCGAATGACCTGGATGGTTTGCACGGTGGCGACGTGCGGCGCCGCCGTAAGGCGCTGGGTCAGCTCGTTTTCGTGCGCCGTATTGCGTGCCACCAACTGCAGCACAAAATCGCTTGGCCCGCGCGCCATGTGGCAGGCGCGCACCTCGCTCCAACCGCCGACGAGGTCTTCGAAGGCGGTCAAAACCGTCTCCGACTGTGCGTCCAGACCGACCAGGGCAAAAAAGGTGACCTCGAAACCGAGCGCCTCGCTGTTGAGGTCGGCGTGATAACCCTTGATGAAACCGGCTTCTTCCAGCGCCCGCACACGGCGCAGGCAAGGCGGCGCCGATATTCCGGCGCGGCGCGACAGCTCCACATTGGTGATGCGCCCATCTTCCTGCAGATCCTTGAGGATCTGTAAATCGATTCGGTCAAGCTTGACCCGACGCATGCTCCCCTCCCCGCAACTGACGCCACGGCCCAGAAACCGTGACCGATGGGTGCCGTCGCCCATCTGCCAGGCGCGAACTTTCTTAGTCGCTGAGCGTGACACTTGCGCAATAATATTACAAGATCGCCATGACGGCGCAAGTCCGTAAAACTCGCGCACGATGGGCCAAAAAGCGCCAGGAGCGACCATGGCGCGATCTGCTCCGGCTCCACCGGCAGGCGCTTCGCTTCACGCTTGCAGCGGCGCGACACTGGCGCGATAGTCCCGCGCCATGGACGCCGCAGCCGCAAAAATGCCCCACAGTTGCTGGATTCTCACCGACGGCAAGACCGGCATGGAGATCCAATGCCTGGGTTTGGCCGAAGCCTTGGGGCTCGAGCCCGTCGTCAAGCGTGTGCAAATAACCAAACCCTGGCGTTGGATGCCGGCAACCTGGATCCGCGATCCGCTGTCGACCCTTGGATCCAAGGGCGACCATCTGGCGCCACCCTGGCCCGATCTCTTGATCGCCAGCGGCCGCCAGGCCGTCGCCCCGGCCCTGGCGGTGCGCGAAAAAAGCGCCGGCGCCACCTTCCTGGTGCAGATCCAGAACCCGGCCGTCGATCCTTCCCGCTTCGACCTTGTCGTGGTTCCCGAGCACGACCGCCTGGAGGGACCCAACGTGATCACCAGCAAAGGGGCGCTGGGGCGCATCACTCCAGACCGGCTGGCCGCCGCCGCCGCCGAATTCGCGCCGCGCTACGATCATCTGCCGCACCCGCGTATCGCGGTTCTGGTTGGCGGCGACAGCAAGGTCTTTCGCATGACCGCCGGCATCGCCCGCGATCTCGCCGCCGGTCTGGCGCGGCTGTGCAAAGAACAGGGCGCCGGCTTGATGATCACACCCTCGCGGCGTACCGGTCCACGCAACGAGGCCATCCTGCGTCAGGCACTGGCCGGCCTCCCGGCCGAGATTTGGAACGGCGAAGGCACCAACCCCTACTTCGGCTTGCTCGGCCTGGCTGACGCCGTGGTCGTCACCGGTGATTCCGTCAACATGGTGTCGGAAGCCGCGGGCACCGGCAAGCCGGTCTTCGTCGTCGATCTCAAAGGCCGTTCGACCAAGTTCGCGCGTTTCCATCAGTCCCTGCGCGAGGCCGGCATCACCCGTCCCTTCAACGGCCGCCTGGAAACCTGGGACTATCCGCGCCTGGCCGAGACCGAGCGCATCGCCGCCGCCATCCGGGCGCGCCTGGCGACGCGGGCCTGAGCACCGTACCGGCGGCGGTCCTTGAATGGCGGTCGCCGCGAGGAACGGAAACGTCGCTGGAGTTTCGGTGTTTAAGTCCAGCCCCCCAAGCCCGCTTCGCTCCTGACACCGGGCTAAAAAAGGCGGCCTCTCGCGGAAAGCCAAGCTACAGACAATTCCGATTGCACTTAACCCCTGTCGAGGTTTCCCGCCGTGTCCAGAGGCATAGGGTCACGGAAATCTCGAGCGTCGCATTAATCGCGGGCAAAGCGGCGTTTTCGGGCGGCACCTATTTTTGCGCCTGACGCACGATGGAGAAGCAAGATGGCAATCAGATCGGCGGGCCAATCGGCCCCTTCTTGGATGTACCATGGGCTCTACAGCTCCACCGCCAATTCGCTTTTACTGGTCGACAATAGCGGCGACGACGAAATCCACGGCTACGGTGGAAACGACAAACTCTACGGCGGCACTGGCAACGACACGCTTTACGGCGGCAGCGGCCACGACAAACTGTACGGTGGCAACGACAGCGATATTCTCCACGGCGACTCAGGGAACGATTTTCTGTACGGCGGCGCCAACTATGACGAACTCTACGGTGGCGATGGCGACGACTACCTGTCCGGCGGTGGTTCCTTTGACTATCTCTACGGCAACCAGGGAGAGGATACGCTCTACGGTGGCGCTTCCGGTGACGCCCTCTATGGCGGCGTCGACAACGACGTCCTCTACGGCGGCGCCGGCAGCGACGAGTTGGACGGCGGCGGCGGCGCGGACTATCTCGACGGTGGCAGCGGTACCGACAAAGCAAGCTATTCGACATCAAACGGAAGCGTCGAAATCAATCTCGGTACCGGCTACGCTTCTGGCAATGACGCCGAAGGCGACACGCTGGTCAACGTCGAAAACCTCGAGGGCAGCAACTACGACGACATCCTCACTGGAAACGCGGCCGCCAATGAGCTGACGGGCAGGCTGGGCGACGACACCCTCGACGGCGGGGCAGGCAACGACGACCTTTACGGCGGCGACGGCAATGACATTCTGATCGGCGGCTCGGGCGACGATACACTGACCGGCGGGTCGGGTGTCGATACACTGACCGGCGGGTCGGGTGCCGATACCTTCTATGCGACGCAGGGTGTCGACATCATCACCGACTTCAACGCAGGTGAAGGTGACGCCATCGTCTGGGTCTGAAGGCTGGCAGTCGCCCAATGACCAGCCATTCATTGGCCTCCGCCGAACGGTTGGTAGTGGTCAAAATGGGATGCCCGAGGGAGGTCGCTTACGGGCCTGCCCAGCCTTTATCCTCGGCCAAATCCCGGGCGCGCGTGGCGAGATCATCAAGCGGTCGGACACGGGGAACAGATTGCCGAGCAAAAACGTAGCGAGGGATCACTTGGAGGGACCGTGGGTACCTTCGTCAGTCATCGCTTCCATCCCTTCTTTTCGGCTTATGCGCCAATCCGAG
>JAJFGM010000082.1 GCA_021776145.1 Kiloniellaceae bacterium
CGACGTCCACCTCGACCGGGAAATTCCAGTACTTCTCGATGATGCCTGGATCGGAAAGACCCAGGCTCTCACCCTCTTTCAGGTTGAAGTCCGCGACCACCTCTTCCGGAGTCACGCCGAAACGGGTGATGTTTTCCGGCCGCGTGATGATCAGCGGATCTTCGATGATCGGCTTGTCGGCGGGATGGCAGACGACCAAGGAGCCATAGCGCTCCTTGAGCATCTTGGCGTTGCCGGTGTGGTCGTAGTGGAAATGCGTGATGAGGATGTACTTGAGGTCGTTCTTTTCCTTGTCGAGGAGATCGACCAGAAAGTCGCCCATGCCATTGTCGTATTCGGGCAGCGTCCAATTGCCGGTGTCGATCAGCATGCTCTCGCCCTGACCGCGGATCAGATACACACCGCTTTGCACGTAGCCGTCGAGCTCGTCTTCGGCCCAGGGCCCGTGAATTCCGGGAATTCCCCATCCATCGGGAGTTTCGGCCCAGAAAAAGATCATCTCGATGCCTCCCCTCTTCGCTAGCGGCCCTTCGGCCTTGCTTGGTCAATCCGCGGCGAAGCGCACACTGCGCACGTCGGCCGTGATTTGATGAGCGAGCAGTCGTTCGGCCTCGCACTGCCGCGAGGCAATCGGTGCGAATTCACGGCTGGCGGCGCGGGTCATGCGCTGATAGGTCACGGTCTTCATGAACTTGCCGACCCACCGCCCGCCGGTATAGCGGGCTGCCTTTGAGGTCGGGAGCGTGTGGTTGGTCCCGATACCCTTGTCGCCATAAGCGACCGTGGTCTCTTCACCGACGAACAGGCTGCCGTAGTTCGTAAGATTGGCGAGGTAGTAGTCGTCGCGACGGGTCATGACCTCGAGATGTTCCGGTGCGTATTCGTCGCAAGCGGCAATCGCCGCGTCGTCGTCACCAACAACCAGGATTTCGCCGTGATCACGCCAAGACAGGCTGGCGACTTCCCGCGTTGGCAACCCCGCGAGTTGCATTTCAAGGTGCTCCAGTACGGCGCGGCCAAAATCCTCGGAGGTTGTCACCAACCAGGCCGGGCTGTCCGGACCATGTTCGGCCTGCCCTAGAAGATCGGTCGCCACCAGTGCCGGATCGGCGCTGTCGTCCGCCACCACGCAGATTTCCGTCGGGCCGGCCAGGAGATCGATCCCAACGGTGCCGAAAAGCTGGCGTTTGGCCTCCGAGACAAAAGCGTTTCCCGGTCCCGTAATCATATCTACCGCCGCCATACCGACACATCCGTATGCCATCGAGGCCAAGGCTTGCACACCGCCCAGGCAGTAGATCTCTTCGGCGCCGGCCGAATTCAGCGCATAGAGCGTAGGACCGTAGATGCCGTCCTCGTCGCGCGGCGGGGCACAGCCGATGACATTCGGCACGCCGGCGACGCGGGCCGTCCCAATCGACATGATGGCGGCGCTGATCAAGGGGTACTTGCCGCCCGGAATGTAGCAACCGACATAGCGCACCGGGATATGCCTGTGGCCCAAGGTGATCCCCGGCGCCACCTCGGCTTCCAATTCGCGGAAAGACTCGAGCTGGCGCCGGGCGAAATCCTGGACCTGCCGTTTGCAGACCGCGAAATCTTCCTTGAAGGTTTCCGGCAACCGCGCGGCGGTACTGTCTATCTTATCTTGACTGACCCGAAACTCGGATTTCCACCCGTCCAATCGCTCGGCATATTCGCGAACCGCCGCGTCACGCCGCTCGGCAATCTCGGCAATCATGCTGCGGACAGTATCTTCTACATCCAACCGCCTTTGTGGTGATCCAGCAGCCGCTCGCTTGATGTAGGTCCGCATCGATTTTGCCTCCCCAGGGCCGAATTCCAACTCAATTTGTCGCGCTTTATGTAAACGTTTGCATTAAGAAATTTGAACTTCTTTGAATTGGAGCTATTGTCCGAGGTTAGGAAGAATTGGGCACTTCTGTCAATATTTTGTTCATTAAATTAGGTTTTTGGCGTCAAACAGGTTATATAATTGCCCTTCACGGTTGTCATCGCGACGTCTTTTCCTGGCCTAAGAACCTTGTAAATGAGTCAAAAAATGCAAACGTTTAATCCATTCATTTCATGGTGTCGGCCATGCTCACGCCAATGCTGTCGATGCCTTCGTGGGATACCGTGAAAACCGTGCGATCTCCTCGGTCAAGGTCGCGCGGCAACCAGGGATCGGCCGCCACATCCGACAAAGTGACGATACGCGAGATCGCCAAAAAAGCCGGCGTTTCCACTGCCACGGTTTCACGCGCGCTCAACCAGCCGGAGATGGTCCGCGCGGAAACCCGCGACCGTATCCTGAAGGTGGTCGAGGAGACACACTTCGTCTTCGACGGCATTGCCGCCAGCATGATCTCGGGGCGATCGCGCACCATCGGGTTGATCATCCCGACGATCATGAATTCGATCTATGCCGCCTCGACGCAGTCAATCCAGCGCACGGCACAAGCGCTTGGCTACACGGTTCTGCTCGGCGCCTCGGACTTCTCACCGCAGCAAGAAACCTCCCTGGCGCAGCGTCTGCTTGAACGGCGGGTTGACGGGCTCATTCTGACGGGCGGCAATCATGATCCGAACCTGATCGACAAGATCCGCACCAATCGTGTGCCCTTCCTCATCACCTGGAAGCTGATGCGCAACCCGAACTGGCCGTCGGTATCATTCGACAATTACAGGGCCGCGCGCGCGGCGGTGGAGTTCCTCATTTCACTTGGCCACCGCCGCCTGGGCCTGGTTTGCGGCCGCACCGACGTCAACGACCGTGCGCTTGACCGCCGCCAGGCGTTCGAGGACTGCCTTCGTCACCATGATCTGAAGAGCTATCCGGCACTGATCCATGAACGGGACTTTGAAATGGAGGAAGGGGCTTCGGCCATGGCAGCCATGCTGGAGTCCCCCGAGCCTCCGACGGCGGTTTTTTGCGCCAACGACATTCAAGCTATTGGCGCCCTGAGCCTCTGCCGGGAACGCGGCCTTGCCGTCCCCGAAGATATCTCGATTATCGGGTTCGACGATCTGCCGGCCACAAGCTACACGCGCCCGAAGTTGACCACCGTGCGCGTTCCCGCCGACGACATGGGTCGACGCGCGGCGGAAATTCTCATCGCGTCTATCGAACGCCATGTCCCGGTCCGGTCGGTCGAGTTGCAGACCGAGTTGATCGTGCGCGAATCCACGGCGCCTCCCAGCCCACGGGCCGGCTAGAGCAGATCCGGGTCACATGGACTCGCAAACGGAGATCCATTGACCCGGTCAATCTGCTCTAACTATTTGATGTAGTGCGGATCATGGTCGTCGGTGGCAAGCATCTTCCCTTGAAATGCTCTTCATGCCATTTTTGGTCATTCGGCCCGAGTATGACGGTCGTCGACCCGTTCGGACGGACTCCAGCGGAATGAACGAATGGCTGAGAGCTTCACTTTTCTGGCCTTTGGCGGCGACGGTATCGGGCCCATGGCGGCGGCCAGCCGACTGCGCCTGATCGATTTTCCAATGAACAGTGGACAGCCTGAATGACCGAGAGAACCCTTGACCAAGCGGCGCTGAAAACCTGGATCGGCAAGACCGAGACCGCGACGGACTTGATCGAGAGTGGCCAGGCCCGCCTCCTGCAAGCGACCTTCGACCGCCCCGCCGAACTGCGGGACGGCGACGCGCTGCCGCCGCTTTGGCACTGGATCTACTTCCCCGTGGCGGCGCCCTTGGGCGAGCTCGGCCGTGACGGCCATCCCGAACTCGGCGGCTTCCTGCCGCCGGTGGCGTTGCCGCGCCGCATGTGGGCCGGCGGACGTTTCGAATTCACCGCGCCTCTCCGCCTTGGCGAGACCGTCACCAAAGCGTCGGAAATCAGGGATGCCGCGGTCAAGGCGGGGCGCAGCGGCACGCTCTGCTTCGTGACGGTGCGGCACAGCTATTTCGGCGCGGACGGAAGCCGGCGTTTCATCGAGGAGCACGACATCGTCTACCGCGAGGATCCGAGACCGGGGACCTTGGCGCCGGCGCCGGCGAGCCCGCCGCAAGACCCGGTCTGGTCGTCCAGCGTCGCGCCGTCGCCGGTCCTGCTGTTCCGCTATTCGGCCTTGACCTTCAACGGCCCTCGAATCCACTACGACCGCGACTATTGCCGCGAGGTCGAAGGTTATCCCGGACTGATCTTTCACGGCCCCTTGACGGCAACCCTCCTGGCAGACCTGGCGATGCGTAAGCGGCCCGGCGGCGAAATCCGCGGCTTCAAATTTCGCGCCGTGGCACCGCTGTTCGACACCGCGCCGGTGGTGCTGCGCGGCAAGCCAGGCGGATCCGGACCGCAAGTCATGGAGCTTTGGGCCGAAACGCCGCAAGGCGGATTGGCCATGCAGGCGACGGCGCACTTCGCCACCTGAAACGGCCGCGGCGATGGCCAGGCATTTGTCAAGGCAGCGGGGATCGGCGAAAATCAGGACTGCGAGTCCCGAGTGGCCTTTGCCGTCGGTATTTGCTAGAATCTCGAACCAGATCCAGGTTGTGTTCGGGTAATCCTTGTCGGATGGGGCTGGCAGTTCGACCGATAGGGTTCCCAACACCTTAGGCATAGAGTCGGAGGAATCGGGCCTTGTGGTCCGCCGAAGACGGTTGATTGCGGTGACGTCGGCATGACCGCGCGCCGCGACAATTTTGCGACCTCGGCAGGGAGAAATTTCAGATGACCAAAGAGGCCAAACAGCAGCCAGCCAAGTGCAAAGCCGCAAAACCGGAAAAGACCAAGGATCACGGCAAGGGTAAGGAACAGCGCAAGGACCGCGGCGAAATTCAGCTCGTGCACTCGGCCCCAAAAGTCAAGACGATCAAGAACAAAGTCTACGAAGCGGCGCTGGCCAACCTGCAAATCGAACTGGTGAAGCTGCAGGAATGGATCAAGGAGCGCGGCCTGAAGGTTGTGGTGCTTTTCGAGGGCCGCGACGCGGCCGGCAAGGGCGGGGTCATCAAGCGCATCACCCAAAGCCTCAATCCGCGGGTCTGCCGCGTCGAGGCGTTGACGACTCCGACCGAACGCGAGCGCACGCAATGGTACTTTCAACGCTATGTTCCACACCTTCCGGCCGCGGGTGAAATGGTGCTCTTCGACCGCAGCTGGTACAACCGCGCCGGCGTCGAGCGGGTCATGGGTTTCTGCACCGACGAGGAGTACGACGAGTTCCTGCGCTCTTGTCCCGAGTTCGAGCGCATGCTTGTCCGCTCGGGCATCATTCTTATCAAATACTGGTTCTCGGTCAGCGATGCCGAACAGGAACGGCGGTTCCAAAGCCGCATTGTCGACCCGACCAAACGCTGGAAACTCTCGCCCATGGATCTGGAATCGCGCAGCCGTTGGTTCCTATACTCCAAGGCCAAGGACGAGATGTTTCGTCATACTGACATCAAACAGGCGCCCTGGTACGTCGTCGATGCCGACAGCAAGAAACGCGCGCGCCTGAATTGTATCAGCCACCTGTTGAGCATGATCCCCTACGAGGATCTGACACCCGAGCCCATCGCCCTGCCGCCGCGCCAGGATGAGGTCGGCTACGTGCGTCCGCCGATGGAAGATCAGACCTTCGTGCCAGAGGTTTATTAGAACGGCCGGCCGAGGGTCTTTGACCAGCCTCAAAGACCTCGACGGTTATCGCGTCGCTTGATAAGGCTGTCGATATCGCCGGCAATCCGCTAGGGCCTCGCATGCAACTTGCCCTCACGGCAGCGCAGAATGAATCGTTCCGCCGCGATGGCTACGTCATCGTCGAAAACGTGCTCGACGCGGCGACGGTCGAGGCCGCGTGGGCGCGTGTCGAGCCCCTCTTTTCCGGGCACTTCGAGACCGGAGTGCAGCCCGACGAGTGGAACTGGCGGGCCGGTAGTGGCGCGGCCGACGTGACGCGGCAGATCTGCAATGCCTGGAAAGCCGACCCCCGCATCGCCGCGATCGTGCTGCGCGCCGACATCGGCCGGGCCTGCGCCGAGCTGCGCGGCTGGCCCGGCGCCCGCATCAACCAGGACAACGTGATCTGGAAACCACCCGGCGCGGCCTCGCTCGGCTTCCATCAGGACGACAGCTACCAGGATTGGATCGTGCCGCGGGAGATGATGACGGTGTGGATGACCCTGGACGATACCCGTGCCGACCAGGGCACGATCGAATACGCGCGCGGCTCGCATCTCTGGCCGCTGTCGCCGCCGATCGCTCAGTTCCACGCGCCGAACGATCCCCTTTTCGATCTGCGGGCGGCGGCGCGACGCGCCGGCCAGGCCAAGCCCGAGGTCCTAGCCATCGAAATCCCCGCCGGCAGCGCCGTCATCCATCACGGCCGCACCTGGCACGGATCGCGCGACAACCGCGGCGACCAGCCGCGGCGCGCGGTCGTGGCCCATTGTATGTCAAGCGAGGCGCGCTTCCACGCCAGCAACGTTAGCCCGATTTATGGCCGCTACAGGCGCCAGGGGACGGACGAGATGGACGAGAGCTTCTTTCCCATCCTGTGGCGCAACGACGGCTATCGCACGCCTTGGATTTAGGGGCTGGGAGCCGAACGAGCTAGTAGCTCGGCACTAGGCTTTCGAAATCCAATAGGTGTCGGTGACCAGCCAAGCCCTGTCGGTGTCGATTTCCGAGCGCCCCGGATGATACTGCACCAGCTCGGGGATCTCGCCTCGCGCAGCCTTAAGGGCGGCTGTCAAAGCCATTTCTTCGTCCCTACGCCGAGCTCCGCTGCAATGGTAAAACCCGCATGGCACCAGGGGTCTTATGGGAAACTTGTCGCCAGCCCTTTGCAGCATCAGCATGAAGCCGAATTGATCTTCACCGGTGAAGGGCAGCGCCATGCGACCGCTGTCGGACAATTTCGATATCCACGGCTCCGGCACGTGTGTCACTCCGGCAAAGGCGACGACAATATCGAGATCCGGCAAGTCGACCGCAGAGGTAGCGTCGCCGGATACCACCGCGACCTGGGCATAGGGGGCAAGATTGCTCCGCGCACGCCGCGCGAGCTCCTCGTCGATCTCATAGGCGATCACGCGCCCTTTGGACGTCGCCAGCTCAGCGAGTATGGCAGTGAAATAACCGACCCCGGAGCCCACCTGGAGGATATTCTGACCGGCCGCGATCTTCAGATGGTCGAAAACAAAGGCCCAAAGCGACGGCAGTCCGCTGTTCAATCCACGCGTGTCGTCAATCGAGACCAGTACGTCGTGGCAAATTTCGTGCGGGTCGCTTGACGGACTGCTATGGACCGACCCAATCTGCAATCGCGAATGGATAGGCCATGGGCCCTTGCCGAGGTAGTGCTCGCGCGGAACTCTGGCGAAAGCCTCGACGATGGCAGGGTTGTGTACCACCGGCGACGAGACGCGCAGATCCTCGGCAAACCATCGGCGCGCATCACCAACGTCGATTTTCTTCGGCATAAATCATCGGCTCCAAGACTGTGCATACTTTGTCATGCTCTCAGATATCCGAACCACGGCAAAGGACCCCGTCGCCGCATGGCATTGCGATTTGGCCGAAGGCGGTCTTGTTCGCGCTTGCAGCCATTCAGCCCTGTTGGCCGGCCCCGCTTCCGGCCAATGCGACAGGCCTGTTGCACGCGATCAAAGCGATCCCCATGACCTGGCGCATCGACCGGCGGGCCGCCGGCTCCGATGATATGAAGAGTTGCATACTCGCGACCTGGCGCGGCGCGGTCACCCTGCGCCTGCAAGCGGTGGGCGCCGGCGCTGTCTGGACGGTAACGATCGGGGTCGACAGCGAGCCCAAATCGCTGCGCTATCTGCGCGTCAACCGAAAGATCTTTACCAGCCAGGACCCGAGCTTTGTCGGCGGCGAAGCCGCGGATATCGTAGCGCGGCTGAAAGAACCGGGCGAGATCGCCTTCGAATGGGCCGAGCGAGGAACCCACGCGAAGCGCCAAGGCCTCGTCGGCATCGGTGATTTCGCCGTCAAGGCTGCCGCCTGCGAGACCTGGGTCAAGGGAGCGCCAGTCTAACCATGTATCGCGAGTCCGAAACTCGAATCGCCGGAAAAATCGCCAAGTGCCATTGATCGACACGGATATCGCTATCGTCGGGGCCGGCATCGCCGGTATCGCGACGGCTTACTATCTCGCCGACAAACACGGCAGGCGCGATCTCGTCCTGCTCGACGCCGGCCAGCCCATGGGCTTGACGACGGCGCAGTCGGGCGAGAACTACCGCGACTGGTGGCCGCATCCGACAATGGTCGCCTTCACCGGCCACAGCATCGGCCGCATGGAACAGATCGCGTGCGACACCGACAACGCCATCCATCTGACGCGACGCGGTTATCTGCTGGCAACGCGGCGCGGCACGACGCAGGCGCTGGTCGAGCAGCTTCTCGCCGGATACGGGTCCGATGCCGGCGAAAGGGTCCGCTTGCATGATGCCGACCGCGGCGACTACGAGGCACCGAGTTCGGTCCCCTGGGAGCGGGCGCCGGGCGGCATCGATGTCATCGCCAACCGCGCCCTGATCGCACGCCACTTTCCCGGACTCGATCCGGACGTCTCGACGCTTTTACATCTCCGCCGCGCCGGCGACCTCAGCGCGCAACAACTCGGGCAGTATATGCTCGACCGCATCAAGGCCCTCGGCGGCCGCCTGCGGCGTGTCTGCCTGCGAGCGATCGAAAACGACGGCGCCTTCGAACTGGTGCTTTCCGAGGGCGAGGGGAACGGCGGGGAAAGCGGACGCATCCGCTGCCGCACCCTGGTCAACGCCGCCGGCCCCTTTCTCAACCGCGTCGCCGGCATGCTGGATGTGGCACTGCCGGTGGAGAACCTGCTACAGCAGAAAATCGCCTTCGAGGACCGCGCCGGCGTCGTGCAGCGACAGACGCCCTTCACGGTCGACCTCGATTCTCAATGCCTGGATTGGAACAGTGAGGAACGGGATCTCTTGGCGGGCAGCGAACAAACGTCCTGGCTGACCCGGGCACTGCCTGGCGGCATACACTGCCGCCCCGAAGGCGGACAGCAGGGAACTTGGGTCAAGCTCGGCTGGGCCTACAACCAGACCGCCAGCGCGCCGCACCGAGAGCCGCCGCTCGACGCGTATTTCCCGGACGTCGTGCTGCGCGGCGCGGCGGCGCTGCGGCCCGGATTGCGGGCCTACTACGGCCGCCTGCCCCGGCCCTTCGCGCATTACAGCGGCTACTACACCATGACCCGCGACAACTGGCCCCTCGTCGGTCCCCTGGGCGTGAAGGGCAGTTTCGTCGTCGGCGCCCTATCGGGATTCGGCACCATGGCTGCCTGCGCCGCGGGCGAGCTCTGCGCCGACTGGGTCGCCGATGCGCCCTTGCCAGACTACGCGCAAGACCTGAGCCTGGCGCGCTATCGGAACAAGACCCTGATGGCCGAACTCGCTGCCATGGCCAGCCGGGGCGTTCTTTAGGCTTGCTGGTAGCGGGCGCGCAGCTTCGAAGAGCGCCTGTCAAACGGTAGCAAATCGCCGCCCCTCGCGGTCGAGCACGGCAATGGTTTTTTGATAGAGGCGCTCCGCGTCGTCGGGGGTCTCGGCGACACAGAGCACGCCGATCTTGCCGTACTCGGAAAGCGCGCCGATGAGGTGGAAAACCACGCCCTGCTGGGTAGCGCCATGGAAATGCAGGCCATTTTCGACGGCGATCTCGATCAGGTCGTCGGGTGTCAGGCCGCTGTAATGCGCCGCTTCCAGGTTGTCCGAGGCAAAATAGAAGCAGGGGCGCCCGGCGCCGCTGTGATAGAGGCCAGTCACCGGATCGTAGGCGCCATCGGTGAGAAACTGCAGCATCTGATACGGGTGCGTGGTGCCGCCCTTGCGCAGATTGACCTCGAGCGCGTAGTGCCGCCAGCCGCCGCCAGGCTCGGCCCCAGGTCCGGCCCCAGGTTCGGCCCCAGGTCCGGCCCCAGGTCCAGCCAGGGGCACCGAGATGAAATCGACACCGAAGCGACCCAGCACACCGCGCCGCTGCAGCACCTCCGCTGCCTTCATGCCCTGGGCCTGGATTTCCAGGCGGTAGGCGGCATCGGCCGGAAAGCGGCAGCCGAGGAAGATCTGGCCGGAGTCGCCGCCGGTCACCTGATCGTGTGTCGAGATGACGTCGATACGGCCCAATGGATCGACGCGATACTGCGCCGACGGCGACTGCTTGTCGCCGCCCTCGACAAAGCTTTCGACGATGGCACCCATTTCGCCGATCTTGGCCTCGAAGATCTTCCAGCTCATGTCCCGGGCTTCGAAGGCCAGGCGCGGCAGGCGCTGGCGCACCCAGGCCGCCAAGGCGCGCCCACGCGGCGCCTCGTCGAAGCGGAAGATCGCATTGCCTTCGCCAGAGAAGCCTTCGTTCAACTTGACGACGGCACGACCGAGTTCCGGGTTTCGGCCCTTCAACTCGGTCAGCGCCTCGGCAATCGCCAGAGGATCCGCAAGATTTTCAAAGCCGTCCGGGATCAAAAGGCCGGCTTCGCGGAAGATCTCCCGCGACCCGCTTTTCGAGCCGAAGCTCAGGAGGTCGGGGTCGCAGCCGTAGATCGGGATGCCGAGCCGCACCGCCAGGCTGCGTTCCAGGCCGGAAACATTGAAGCAGGTGATATGCGCGCTGTCGCGATCGGGGATCGCCTCTTGAAGGCGCGCCACCAGGCGTGGCCGGGCAAGGATCTTTTCGGTCAGGGGCCGCGCCGCGCCGTCGTGGCAACAGAGCAGGGTGAGGCGCCGGCGCGCGTGTTCGTGCGGTATACCGGGTAAGAGGTGCAGGTAATAGTCGACAATGGCGTCGGACAGCGGCTCGCTGGTCACGTAGATCACCCGCGTGCGCGGCAGGCGCAACAGCATCAAGAGGCACAGCATGCGCTCTTCGTAATGCGTCACGCCGGAAATCCGCGCCATCACCTCCTGATCGAGGGACAGGCTCGGCAGGATCAGCACCGTGCGCGGCGCCGCATCGTCCGGAAAGACGCGGCGAAACTGTTCCGCCAAGCCGGCCTGCAGCTGTTGAAAGCGCGCGACCTCGACTTGCGTCGTGGTTCGGTCTGTTGGGGTCCGGTCCATTCGCTCGCCGCGCTCAGCGCTTGCTCTTGGCCGGCGGCGCGGGCTTGGCGGT
>JAJFGM010000811.1 GCA_021776145.1 Kiloniellaceae bacterium
CCCGTCCGGCAATAAAGACGCGCGCGCCGCGATCCTCGACCGACAGTTCGCCGCCGCGGGCGGAGATCTGTCGCGCCTCCATCTTGGTCTTGCCCAAACGCTTGGCCCAAAAAGGCGTCAGGGCACAATGCGCGGACCCGGTTACCGGATCCTCTGGAATGTTGTGGCGTGGCGCGAAAAATCGCGAGACGAAATCACAGGTCGCGCCCGGCGCCGTGACGATCACGCCGCGGGTATCGATCTCGGCCAGCCTGACCATGTCGGGAGCGAGGTCGCGCACACTGGCCTCGTTGGGCAGCAGGACCATGACATCCATACCCGACCAGGCTGCCTGCGGCCGCACGCCGAGCGCCGCTTCAAGGCCATCGAGGTCGTCGTAGACCTGGCTTTCAAGGGGTGGGAAATCGAGCGTGAAAAGATCGCCGTCGCGACCGACGCGCAGAGTGCCCGAGCGCGTCTCGAATCGCATGTCACGCTTGCCCGGCTCCAGGTAGGTGGCAATGACATAGGCGGTCGCCAGCGTCGCGTGACCGCAGAGATCGACTTCGGCGGCCGGGGTGAACCAGCGCAGGTCGTATCCGCCGCTATTCGCCACGAAATAGGCGGTTTCGGAAAGGTTGTTCTCCGCCGCGATCGACTGCATCAGGTCGTCCGGCAACCAGGCTTCAAGCGGAACCACCGCAGCGGGATTGCCACCAAATACGCGGCTGGTGAAGGCATCGACCTGATAGAGGGTCAAGCTCTGCGTCATCTCTTCCTCCTGACAAAAAATGGGTGTTTCGGTCATCTTGAACGGGTTGGGATGTTCTCGGCGGTTTTGCGTCATCCGGCCACCTGCGGCGGTTTTGCACTCTGCACAACGGCCACGCCGGCCAAGATCGTGGCGGCGGCAAGCAGCAGCTGGCCGCTGAGAAGCTCGTCCAGAAACACGGCTGCCAAAACCACGCCGACGACAGGCTGGGCGAACTGTAATTGGCCCGTGCGAGCGATATTCCCCTGTGCCAGGGCCCAGTACCAGGCGGCGAAGCCGAGGATCGACGAGCCCAGGGCGAGATAGCCAACCGCGCCCCAGGTCATGCCGGTTGACCGCGAGAGTTCGGCCGGATCGACAAGCCAGGGCAGCAGTGGCACCAGGCAAACGCCGGCAATCACCAGACCCCAAAAGGTCACCGACCAGGTGCCCGCTTCGGCCGCCGCCTTGGCGCCGGCGACATAGCCGGTCGAAGCCGCCAGACAGGAGGCGAGGACCAGCAAATCTCCGGCTAGGCTGGAGCCGAACAGGCTATCGGCAGGTTGCAGCAACCCGAAGCGCGTGTCGAGCAGCAGAGCCGCCCCGGCCAAGGCCACCGCCGACCCCAGCCACCAGCGGCGGCTGGGCGCGCGCCGAACAAAAACGGCGGCAATAAGACCGGTAAAGATCGGCAGCAGGGCCAGGACCAGGGCGGCATGCGCCACCGAGGTGCGCTGCTGACCAAGGCTGAATAGCAAGGGAAAGACGACAAAACCGCCGAGCGCCGACAGCAGAAGGAAAACTCGCCCGGGCGTGGACAGCGGGAGTTTCAGCCGCAGCACCAGTAGCAACGCGACGGCAAGCGGCGCGGCAAGGAGTGTACGCAAGGCACCGACCAACAGGGGGTCGAGTTCGGCCACCGCCAGTTTGGTGGCAAATGGCGTCGCACCCCAAAGAAAGATCGCCAGAACGGCCGCGAGCAAAACGGTCACGCGGGCTTTCACCGGCCTTGGCAGCATGCTGGATTGCTCCGTCATCTCAACGGCACCGCCAGCTCAGGCGCGCCAGAAGGGTCTGGCGGTTTCTGCTGTCTTGGCGCCTGGCCCAACCTTGCCACCCGGGAACAACTCTCCGGCTGGCCATTTCCTTTCGGCGATTCTCATCATCGCGTTTTCGACCTTCCAACAGCATTGCCGCGACAGGACCCAGACGCCAAGTGGCGGCCGATTAAGTTCAGCCCCCTTGTCTGCTGCTGCTTTTTGGCTTGTGGTCTCTTTGGCTCTATTGTCCTGCCACAATGACCAAGCATAGATATAATTGTTGCGCTACATTTAGGTCAATGTCATTATTGTCACCATGACAACTTGGATCCCAGAGATCGGTGAGCGCGCCGGGCCTCGCTATGTGGCGATTGCCGATGCACTGTCCGGCGACATTGCCGCCGGCGTCCTGCATCCCGGTGACCGGCTGCCGACACATCGCGAACTGGCCTGGCGGCTCGGCGTCACGGTCGGCACCATCACCCGCGCCTACGGCGAGGCGACGCGACGCGGATTGGTGAGCGGCGAAGTCGGACGCGGCACCTACATTCGCGGCCCATTGGCCGCGGCCGAGCACCTGCTAACGGTCGAAGACGCGACGGCAAATGACAGCATCGAACTTGGCTTTGCCTATCCCCCCGCGGTGGCGGAATTGAGCCTTGCCAGCCGCGCCCTGCAAGACCTCGCCGGCGAAGCCGGCTGCATCGACGCGCTCGGCTATCAGTCGCACGTCGGCACCAAGGCCCATCGCGCCGCCGGTGCCGCCTGGCTGGCCCGACGCGGCATAAAGGTCCCGGCCGAGCGGGTTCTGGTGACGGCCGGGGGTCAGCACGCCGTCGTTTTAGCCCTGGCGGCGGCAACGCGTCCAGGCGACCGTATTCTCGCCGAGAGCCCCACCTATCCAGGCATCCAGACCGCCGCGCACCTGCTCGGCCTGCGCCTCGACGGTCTGGCGATGGACGAAGAGGGTCTGGTCCCCGCCGCCTTCGCGGCCGCCTGCCGTGGCGGCGACATCAAAGCGCTTTACGTTTTGCCGACCTTGCACAACCCGACCAACATCACGATGCCGGAGGCGCGCCGACGGGAGATCGCCGACATCGCCGTGACGCATGGGGTGACCGTCATCGAGGACGAGGTTTGCGGCTTTCCCGCCGAGCGGCCACCGCCGGTTCTGACCTCCTTCGCACCCGACCACGGCCTTTATCTGACGAGTCTATCGAAGACCGTCGCTCCGGGCCTGCGGGTCGGCTACATCACGGCGCCCGCGACCTATATCGATCGCCTTGCCGGCGCCATCCGCGCGACCTGCTGGATGGCGTCTTCTGTCACCACCGAACTGGCGACACGGCTGATCCGCGGCGGCGACGCCGCGCACATCTTCGACGCCCGCCGCCGCGAAGCCCGGGCGAGACTCGAGCTTGCCCGCTCGATCCTTGGGCCGTGGCATCTGACCGACCCCGACGATGCCTTTTATCTTTGGCTGCGCCTGCCCGAGGCCTGGTCGGCGTCGGAGTTCGCTGCCGCCGCCCTGCGCCGCGGCGTGCGCATCACACCCGCCGAACCCTTCGTCATCAATCGGCTGGGAATGGTCGAGGCGGTGCGCATCTGTCTCGGCCCACCGCGTAGCCGACATCTACTCGAAGAAGGCTTGCGGCGCCTCGCCGGGCTGTTGCGCGAAGGACCGGTCGCCGTGTTCTCGGAGGTCATGTAGCAGCGCTACGCGCCCCCGCACCCGGCCATTGATACGAAATTCAATGGGCGCCGTGTTCAATGGTGCTGCAGATTGATCCGACGACTTGGTCGATCAGTGCTTCGTCATCACCCTCGGCCATGACGCGGATCAAAGGTTCGGTCCCGGACTTGCGGATCACCAAGCGCCCCGTGGCGCCGAGACTGGCTTCGCCGTCACGAATGGCGTCGCGCACGTCGCTGCGATCAAGCGGCGCGCTACCGGCAAAACGCACGCTGCGCAACAACTGCGGCAAAGGCGTAAAGACCGAAGTCACCTCGCTTGCCGGCCGACCGCCGTCGACCAGAACGGCCAGGACCTGAAGGGCGGCGATCAGGCCGTCACCCGTTGTCGTGTAGTCGCTGAGCACGATATGGCCCGACTGTTCGCCCCCCACATTGTAGCCCTCGTCGCGCATGCGCTCGACGACGTAGCGATCGCCAACCGGAGTGCGCAAGAGGCCAAGGCCGAGGCCGCTCAGGTAGCGTTCCAAACCCAGATTCGACATCACCGTACTGACCACGCCGCCGCCCTTGAGGTGCCCGGTTTCGTTCCAGAAGCGCGCCACCAGCGCCATGACCTGGTCACCATCGACCAGGCGGCCCTTTTCGTCGACCAGGATGACACGGTCGGCGTCGCCATCGAGCGCCAGACCGAGATCGGCGCCATGACTGAGCACGGCGTCCTGCAACAGCCTGGGCGACATGGCGCCGCAGTCACGGTTGATATTGAACCCGTCGGGCTCGACCGCCAGGGGGATGACTTCGGCGCCGAGTTCGTAAAGCACGCTCGGCGCGACGCGATAGGCGGCGCCGTTGGCGCAGTCCAGCGCGATCTTGAGGCCATCCAGGCGAAGTTGCCGCGGGAAGGTGTTCTTGACGAATTCGATGTAGCGACCGAGAGCATCGTCGAGGCGGCGCGCCTGGCCCAGGCGATCAGAGGACGCCAGGCCGTCGCCATTGCCCATGCGGGCCTCGATCGCCGTTTCGACGGCATCCGAAAGCTTGTAGCCGTCCGGGCCGAAGAGCTTGATGCCGTTGTCGTGATAGGGGTTGTGCGACGCCGAAATCATGACGCCTAGATCGGCGCGCAGCGAACGGGTCAGCATGCCGACGGCCGGCGTCGGCAAGGGTCCCAGGATGACCACGTCCATGCCGACCGAGATGAAGCCTGCCGTCAGGGCCGGCTCAAGCATGTAGCCCGACAGGCGGGTGTCCTTGCCGATGACGACACTGTGGCGGTGATCGCCACGAAGAAACTGCTGACCCGCCGCCTTGGCGACGGCCAGCGCCGTCTCGGCTGTGATGGGTTCGAGATTGGCGGTTCCGCGAATGCCGTCGGTACCGAATAGCTTGCGCGTCATTGCGACCCCAGGGTGAGTTTGTGCGAATTAGTCCAATGCTTCTTATAACAAACCGGAAGCGGCTTCGAACAGGCCGACGGCGAGGGCAATCATGTGACCGCGCCTGGACGGACAATGGCCCGCCAGAGGGCCAGCGCCTGCAGGGTTTCCGGGACGTCGTGGACGCGCAAGATCTGGGCGCCACGGGCGGCGCCGGCCAGGGCAACGGCCAGCGAACCGGGCAAGCGTTCCCTCGCCGCCTCGCCGCGCGACAGGCGACCGATGAAGGCTTTGCGGCTGGCGCCGAGCATGACGCCGCAGCCAAGGCCGTGAAACACCGCGAGCTGGTCGATGAGGGCCAGGTTGTGGGCCATCGTCTTGCCGAAGCCGATCCCCGGATCGACCAGCAGGACCGCCCGCGGCAGACCCACCGCGATGCAGGCATCCAGACGCGCCTCGAGATAGTCATAGACGTCGAGCACCACGTCGTCGTAATGCGGGTCGCGCTGCATGTTGCCGGGCTCGCCCTGCATGTGCATCAACACCACGGGCGACCGCGCCGCCATGGCTACAGCCAGGCCGTCGTCATCTCCGCTCAACGCCGTAACGTCATTGATCAGGCTGGCGCCGGCCGCCAGGGCCTCGCGCATCACCACCGCGCGGCGCGTATCTATGGAGACGCGCGCGCCCGCCGCCGCCAGTTGCCGGACCACCGGCAGGATGCGCTGCAATTCGGTCTCGAGGTCGACGGGATCGGCACCTGGACGTGTCGATTCGCCGCCGACATCGATGACGTCGGCCCCGGCCTCGTGCATCGCCAGTCCGTCGGCGAACGCCCGCTCGGGATCGAGGCGGTCGCCACCGTCAGAAAAGGAATCCGGCGTGACGTTGACGATTCCCATGACCCGCGGGCCTTCCAGGCTGATCCCGGCAACGGTCGGGCGCGGCGCGGAAAGGTGCTCAAGCAGGTCCGCTGTTTCCCGCACCAGGCCATGCGCCTCGGCCCAGCGTCCGAGTTCGCCGATCGTCACGACTTCGCGCCGCGCCGGAACGCCAACGCCGCGCAGGATCGTCTCGCAGGCCGAAAAGACCAGCGGCCCGCCGGCCAGAAGGCGCGATTCGATGCCGGCCTCGGAGTGTCCGCCGATACCGATG
>JAJFGM010000812.1 GCA_021776145.1 Kiloniellaceae bacterium
GGGCATGGCAGATCGCCACGGCCAAGGCGTCGGCGGCATCGGGGGCGGCGATCTCGCAGCCGGGCAAAAGCCGCCGCACCATCATTTCGACCTGGTTCTTGTCGGCGTGGCCGGTCCCGACCACGGCCTTCTTGACGATCATCGGCAGGTACTCGCCGACCACCATTCCGTCCAAGGCCGGGGTCAGCAAAGCAATGCCGCGCGCCATGCCCAACTTCAAGGTCGACGCGGGATTCTTGTTGGCCAGGCTCACTTCAACAGCAGCGGCATCCGGGCGATACTCCGCCAGGACCGTCAAGAGACCCTGATGCAGATGCAGCAAGCGTTCGGCCAGGTCACTGGAAGATTTTGACGTCACGGTTCCGTTGCCGATGTGGCGTAGATGGTTGCCCTCGGCCTCGATCACGCCCCACCCCGTGACGCGCAGCCCAGGATCCAATCCGATCACGCGCATGGCATAGATACTCCCCAACGCGGACCGTCAGACGGCGAGCCGCGCCATCACATCGTCGGCGATATCGAAATTTGCCGAGATCCGCTGCACATCGTCGCTGTCGTCAAGAGTCTCCAGGAATTTCAGTAGGCTCTGTGCCCTGTCTTCATCGACCGGCACCAGCGTCTGTGGCTTCCAGTTGAGGCCGGCCTCCCGCGGGTCGCCGAATTTTTCCGTCAGGGAGTCGCGCACCGTCGAGAAGTCGTCGGGCGCGCAGGTGACCTCGTGAATGCCGCCGCTGCTGTCGACATTGCTGGCACCGGCCTCGACCACCGCTTCGAACATGTCATCGGCGGTCGCGACATCGTCGCTATAGACGATCAGGCCGACGTGGTCGAACATGAACGACACGCTGTTGGTTTCACCCAGCGATCCGCCGTGTTTGCTGAAGGCGGCGCGAACCTCCGAGGCAGTGCGATTGCGGTTGTCGGTCAGCGCCTCGACGATGACGGCGATGCCGCCCGGTCCATACCCCTCGTAGCGAATCTCGTCGTAGTTGGTGTCGTCCTCGCCGCCCGCCGCTTTCTTGATGGCGCGCTCGATGTTGTCCTTGGGCATGTTGGCCGCGCGCGCCGCCTGGACGGCGCCGCGCAAGCGCGGGTTCTTGTCGACCTCGGGCAGGCCGGATTTGGCCGCAACGAGGATCTCGCGAGTCAGCCGTGCAAACTCCTTGGCGCGCTTTTTATCCTGCGCGCCCTTGCGGTACATAATATTCTTGAATTGGGAATGGCCCGCCATTGTCCCGACGCATCCTAGATAGAGAGGTAATTGGGCGAATCGCCTACCACATTTTGTGGCAGAGCGGTGAAACTGCCATGTTATGCATAACCGCGCAATATGGCGACAATTTGGCGGCCAGCCGGAGTAAAGCAACGAGCAAACCAGGACAATTTCCGAGCCCGTGTCGGTACGGCACGAATCTGCACGGCGCGAGCGGTTAACTGAGTCTTAACGGCTGTCGGGAGATCATTGAAATCGGCCAAAATCAGCGACCGGATTCAAGACACCGAGGCCGCTGCCGCTGCAGGAGAGAAAATGTCCCTACCGCTCAACATCCTCGATCTGGGGATCGACGAAGATCCTATCGCCGAGAATCCCGAAGAACGCCTCGAGAAGGGCGCGAAGATGGTCGAGGAGTTCGCGCAACAAAGCAGCCTCGCGGCGCTCGGCGCCCTGCTCGAACTGGCCCGCTCCGGTGACCGAAAGGCCGCCGTCGAGGCCGGTGTCTTAGCCAACGAAGCGACCCAGAACGCGGCCATGCTGCAAAGCGAAGTTGAACGCTTTCTATCGCCGAGGTCGAAGGGTTAAGTCGCCTCGCGGCGCTGTTTCCCGCCGACACTCACGTCGAGGGCAGACAGGCGCTCAAACGACCGCCGATGCGCAGGGGTTCGACCCGCCGCGCCAAACCGGTTTTCTCGTCAGTTTCCAGATAAACCGCGCAGAGCGTGCCCTCGCCGCTGGCGGCCGTTAGCCGCTCGCCGCGGACCTTCTTGGTGAAGCGCTCCAAGGGCGCCGTCTTGTCCATGCCGATGACCGAGTCATAGTCGCCGCACATGCCGGCGTCGCTTTGATAGGCCGTCCCGCCGGCGAGGATCATGTTGTCGGCGGTCGGCACATGTGTGTGCGTGCCGACGCAGAGCGAGACCCGGCCGTCGACATGGTGGCCCATGGCCATTTTCTCCGACGTCGCCTCGGCGTGAAAATCGAGCACGATGGCGTCGGCCGTATGGCCAAGACGGTGTTTCGCAAGCACGCGGTCGACACAGGCAAAGGGGTTGTCGAGATCCTCCATGAAAAGCTGGCCCATGACGTTGATCACAAGCACCTTGCGTCCGCCCACGGCCTCGAAGATTTGGGAACCACGCCCGGGGGTGCGTTCGGGATAATTCTCCGGCCGTAGGAGCCGTGGCTCGGCATCGATGAAGGCCATGGCCTCGCGTTGATCCCAGGAATGATTGCCACCCGAGATCACGTCGACGCCGTGGTCGAAAAGCTCATCGCAAATTTTGCGCGTAATGCCGAATCCGCCGGCGGCGTTTTCACCGTTGGCGATGACGAGATCGAGTCCGAGATCCCGACGTAGCCGCGGCACATGGGCCAACACCACCTCGCGACCCGACCTGCCGACGATGTCTCCGCAAAAAAGAAGCCTCATCTACTGTCGATTACCCCGACGTCGGTTACGATCCACTGCAGACGCTGATCACGTTCATCATGCGGCACCGACTCGACTTCTTGCCCGGCATAAGCGATCCCGACCGCAACTGCGTGACCCCGCGCCGCCAACTCGGCCAAGGTGCGATCGTAGAATCCGCCACCGTAGCCGAGTCGAAATCCGCAGCGGTCAAAGGCCAAGAGCGGCACCAACAGCACTTCCGGTGTCCGCATGGGCTGGTCGGGCGCCGGCTCCTGGGTGCCGAAGCCGGCCGCGAGCAACTGGTCGCCCGGCGCCCAGGCGCGAAACAGCAACGGTTTTCCGGCCCCTTGCATGACCGGCAGGACAAGGCTGCAACCGCGTTGATGCAAGGCTGTCAGAACCGGGCGCAGGTCGATTTCGCCCGGCAGCGGCCAAAAGCCCGATACGACGGCGCCGCGCGGTATTGGCAGATTCTGCAAAAGCTGCCGCGCCAAGTGCTCGGCGGCGCGCGGATTGGCCCGCGCTGCGGCCACCCGCGCCGCCTTGGCGCGCACTCTGAGGCGGTCCTTTTCTGCGTCCAACGATAATGCGACGGATTCGGTCATGATCCCCAGCAAGGCGAAACGACGGGATCGAACAGCTGCCGTCGGAGGTAGACAGGAACAAGTGCGGTGCCGCGATGGCCGTTGACCTTATAAGATCCTCTTGCGGCCTGCCAAGCAGGTGGGCGCCATATAACGAAGCCACGGCTCCGTCAGGGACAGCTCCCTTGAGGTTCGGTATTGGCCCCAGGAATCGGAAGGCCTGACGCACCTCGCAGCACCGGCACAAGCTATTGATTGTATTTAGGCACTCTCAAGGCGCAGAGCAATGTCTTCGATGCGCCTGGCGCAGGCATCGAGCGCGCGGCCCGCGGCATCGTCGAGCTGTTCGTTGCCCGCCGCGCCCGCCGCGCCGGCCGTGTCCGTGGCGGTCTCTGCGGTTGGCTGCCCACCCGAAAGGTTCAGCTGCGAGCGCGTCTCGATAAGTTCATCGGCGATGAGCAGGCTGGCCATGACCAGCAAACGCGATTCGCCGACCTGTCCGACCGCGCCGGCCAATTCTTGAACGCGCGCATCGAAGTATTCGCCGAGCCTTTGCAGATGCGGCTCCTGGCCATCGTCGCAAGTGACCTGATAGCTACGGCCGTTGATGGAAAGCGAAATTTGCGCCACGTCTAAATCCTACCCTAGTCAAGGTTGCCTTTGATGCACCAGCGCCGCAGCGGGCCAACCGCTTGGTCGCCATGAGTCGATTGGTCGTCTTGAAAGGTCGCCTCTATCGATCTTCTGGCAGACTTCAGGACTGCATGACCTGGCGCAGTCTTGAGATAACACCATCCAAGCGGTCCGAGACGGTCCCGGCGACATCGCGCAAAGATTGATTCTCCTGCTTTACCGACAGCAGGGCCGAGCGCAGGGACGCCTCCGCCTCGCCGCCACCGCGCCGGCCACGATTCTCCACCGCGCGTTCCAGGTGGTCAAGCGCGCGTTGCAGTCTTTCGCTCGCTTCTTCGAGACGCGCCATAGTTCTGCCTATACCGCTCCGAGATTGACCCGAACGCCCCGCTCGCGAGGCGCCCGGCAGAATAGGCAGACCCGCGACCGACGGTCAACCGCCGCGGCACCGGCCGCGCGGCCATCGTGGCGAGGTGGCGAAAACCGCCGCGGCTTTACATTCTTTCCATATCTCGGTTGACCTCAACGCCGCTGGGCGGCATGTTGCGCGCAAGCCTCAAACAGGCCCTGCCACAGCGGCGGTTTCTGACACTTTTGCGACTCAGGTGGACCACCAAATGGACGTTGTGCGGTCATCCGTACCCGACTCCTCCAGCGTTACCGAGGTCGGGCAGGCGGACATGGCCAATGCCATCCGCGCGCTGGCCATGGACGCGGTACAGCAAGCCAATAGCGGTCATCCAGGCATGCCCATGGGCATGGCCGACGTGGCCACTGTTCTTTACTCCCGCTTCCTGAAATTCGATCCAGCGCGCCCGGACTGGCCAGACCGCGACCGCTTCGTGCTGTCGGCCGGACACGGTTCCATGCTGCTCTACGGGCTACTGTATCTGACCGGCTATCCGCAGATGTCGATCGAGCAGATCCGCAATTTTCGCCAGCTCGACAGCATCACCGCTGGCCATCCCGAATTCGGCGCCGCGCCGGGCATCGAGACCACCACAGGGCCGCTGGGCCAGGGCCTTGGCAACGCCGTCGGCATGGCACTGGCGGAGCGCATGCTGAATGCCCGCTACGGCGACGCCGTGGTCGATCACCACACCTATGTGATCGCCGGCGACGGCTGCCTCATGGAGGGCATCAGCCACGAAGCCGCCTCGCTGGCCGGTCACCTCGGCCTGCGCAAGCTCATCGTGCTCTTCGACGACAACGCAATCACCATCGACGGCAGCACCGACCTTTCGGTCTCGGACGACCAATGCCGCCGATTCGAGGCCTTGGGTTGGGCGACGCAGAAGATCGACGGACACGATCCGGTCGCCATCGCCGCGGCCATTGAACGGGCGCGCGGCAGCGACCGCCCGACCTTGATCGCCTGCAAGACCGTCATCGGCTTCGGCGCCCCGACCAAGGCCGGAACCGCCAAGACGCACGGCGCGCCGCTCGGCGAAGACGAAATCGCCGGCACCCGTGAAAACCTCGGCTGGCCGCACCCGCCCTTCGAAATTCCGCCAGATATTCTCGCCGCCTGGCGCGCCCTCGGCGGCCGCGGCGCCGAGACTGCCGACGCCTGGGAGGCCGCGCTGGCGGCTCAGGATGCCGAGGTGGCCGGGCGTTTCCGGCGCGAAATTCGCGGCGACCTGCCCGACGGCTGGCGCCAGGCTCTGGCCGACTACAAGAAACAGGTCCTCGATGAGAACCCGACACTGGCAACGCGGGTCTCCTCGCAACGCGTCCTCGATGTCCTGGCCGCCGCGATCCCGCAGTTGATCGGTGGCTCGGCCGACCTGACCGGTTCGAACAACACCAAGGCGGCATCGCAGGAGCCGGTGCACCAGGACTCATACGGCGGTCGCTATATCTACTACGGCGTGCGCGAGCACGGCATGGCCGCCGCCATGAACGGCCTCGCCCTGCACGGCGGCTTTATTCCCTACGGCGGCACCTTCTTGGTCTTCTCCGATTATTGTCGGCCGGCGATGCGCCTTTCGGCGATGATGCACCAGCGTGTCGTTTACGTGATGACACACGATTCCATCGGCCTTGGCGAGGACGGTCCGACGCATCAGCCGGTCGAGCACTTGGCCGCCCTGCGCGCCATTCCCAACCTGCTGGTGTTCCGCCCGGCCGATAACATCGAGACCGCCGAGTGCTGGGAAGCGGCACTCGACAGCCACGACGCGCCCTCGGTCCTGGCCCTCACCCGCCAGAGCCTGCCGACCCTGCGCAAGGAAGCCGGCGAAAACTGTTCGGCCTGCGGCGGATACATCATGGTCCCAGCCGAAAAGGAACGTCAGGTAACCCTCATCGCCTCCGGCTCCGAGGTTCAAATCGCCATCAAGGCGCAAGAGATGCTGCACGCCGAGGACATTTCGGCGGCCGTCGTTTCCATGCCCTGCTGGGAACTCTTCGATCGGCAGCCGCAGCACTACCGCGACGAGGTCCTCGGTCCCGGCGCCCTGCATGTCGGCATCGAAGCCGCCGGCGGCTTCGGCTGGGAGCGGTGGATCGAAGCCGGCGGCGGCTTCGTCGGGATGCGCGGCTTCGGCGCCTCGGCGCCGGCCAAGCAGCTTTACCAGAAGTTCAACATCACGCCGGAAGCGGTCGTGGAAAGCGTCAAGGCAAGATTATAGGGCTCTCCTCCAGCGGCGATCGCATGGCAGCGCGCTCCCGGGGGTGAATTTCGACGAAACGCGCACGCCTGCAAGCCCATTGGGAGCGCGCCGGGCAAGAAACAGTCATCGCCCGTTTTCTCGTTCGGCATCGATGATGCCGACTGCACTCGACTAGAAATTACGGAGTAGAACAACATGG
>JAJFGM010000813.1 GCA_021776145.1 Kiloniellaceae bacterium
GTGCTGCCCTCGTCGGCGGGGGCCACGTCCTATGCCTATGACGAGATGCGCCAAACGGCAATCGGCATCATTCAAACCCAGCATTACGCGGTCGAAGCTTGTCCCGACTTCGATATTCTGGAGATTTCAGTCGAGTCGCGAGAGGAAATCGAGGCCAATAATCTGCCGATCTTTATCGCCGGGCCGGTCCACTACAGCGAAAAGTGGCGCGTGTTCTGCCATGGCAAGGAGAGCGTGCATAGAGTGGCCTTCTCGCAGACCAGCCAGGGCGGCTCCGAAGCCTATTTCGTTGAATAGGTTGTAGACCCGCCGCCGGACCGCTTCCCATCGCCAGGCGTGCGATTCACCTGTCGACCTGCATTGGTCCGGGGTTTGGGCGCTGTGGCCGTCGAGGAATATCCTAGTGATCCGGTAGGGTCTTTTGGTCGGTTTCCACGGTTCTACCGCATTTGCGTGGATTAATTCGAAATAATAATCTAAATAATAATCAAATAACACTCAAGTATAATATCGAAAAGCGACGATAAATATTGTAAAAATGACTGATTACTACACTATATATTAAGGCGACTAGGAAATATTAGCCGGTGACGCGGTAATGTAGAAGCCGACGCACCGCTATCCCAACCACGTCAGGTGGGTAGAGGCGTCGTCCGCGGGTTCAGCGCGGCTCGATCGACCGCGGCGCCAAAAGGAGAAGTTGCCATGCGGGTTTTGGCTGTTGCATCACAAAAAGGCGGGTCGGGCAAGACGACCTTGGCCGGTCATATCGCGGTCCATGCGGAACGGGAAGGCGACGGGCCGGTCGCTCTGGTCGACACCGATCCGCAAGGAAGTCTTGCTGAGTGGTGGAACGCGCGCGAAGCCGATACGCCGGCTTTCGTCCACACCTTCGTCACGCAGATTCCCCAGGATCTTGAGCGCCTGCGCGAAGCCGGCATCAAGTTGGTCGTCATCGACACCCCGCCGGCGATCACCTCGACCATCAGTTATGTCATCAAGGCTTCGGACTTCGTGCTGATTCCGACACGCCCGAGCCCGCATGATCTGCGCGCTGCGGGGGCCACCGTGGAATTGGCCGAATCCCTGGTCAAGCCGCTGGTTTTCGTCATCAACGCGGCCTCGCCGCGCGCCCGCATTACCACCGAGGCCGCCATCGCTTTGTCGCAGCATGGAACGGTGGCGCCGGCGATCATTCATCAGCGCACCGATTTCGCCGCCAGCATGATCGATGGCCGTACGGTCATGGAAATCCCTAACGGCGACCGCTCCAGCGAAGAGATCGCGGCACTATGGGACTATCTCAAGCACCGGCTCTATAGCGCCGGGCGGCGCACCTATCTGAGTTCGCGCGAGCTGCTGCCGCGGTCGGCGCAGCTGCATGCAAAGGCTGGCGACAGAGATCGGGGAGCGGCATGAGCACACAGATGAAAACGGCGTCATTGAGCGGCAACCTTTTGGCCCGCAAGGGCACGGCTCTGCCGGCCAAGTTGGTGACGGCACAGAGCTGTCCCGCACCGCAGAACTCGGCCGCGGCCAAATCCACGCCGCCGTCAGCACACCTGCGCAAGGTGCCCGGAGATGCCCCGGGAGGCTCCCGCGGAGGCGCCTCTGGAGACACTAAACCCCACGACGGCGAAGCGCGCGCGCGCATTACGCTGCGCCTCGATGCAGACCGTCACCTCAAGCTCAAGCTGGCAGGTGCCCACCTGCGACGCAGCTCCCAGCAAATCCTGGTCGAGGCGCTGGACAGCTATCTCAAAACTTCGGTTCCGATCCTCATGGACGACGAGTGCGGCTGCCTCAAGGCTCGGCAGCTCGTGCCGCGGGAAAAGGCCACCTATGTAAGAAAGACACCGTCATGGGACAATTAGATTTCGGGCGCGCGTTGAAGGGGCTGATCAATGCCCCGTCGGGGGCTGCCGCGGATGAGCAAGACCAGGTTGGACCACGACTGAAGCGCGGACCGGAAGCTTTAGCGGCCACGCGTGTTAGGGACAGTGGCGCCGCTGCGGCGGCCGACGCGAAGCGCGAGCCCTATATTACCGCGCCGGGATCGCCGGCGCCGGAAACCGGAGCGCCGGAAAAAGGAGCGCCGGAAGCGCGGGCCGTCGTTGGGCATGACTTGGCCGGCGATTCCGCGCCTGGCGACAGCCGCAATGTAGATAACGAGGCGGACAAGAATGTCGGCCAAAGCGAAGATGTCGCAATGGAAAAAGAGCCGCCGTCCGAAGTTACCGCCGGCGGCGAAGCCGACGGCCCGGCACCTTGCGGTCCCGGCGCCGCGCCGGCGGGGTCGCTGACCTCGATCAAGATCCGTCGGCGCCGGTCTAAATCGCCGGTGGACTCGCTTGACGGCAAGACTGCTTCAGCGACAACACCCAAGCTCGAAGCTCTGGAAGGCGGCGCGGCAAAGACGGAGCGGACCAAGACCGCCAGGGATGTCAAGTTGCCCCAGAGCATGCTGGCCTATTGGGAAAGCCTCAAGGGCGAGCGCCGCTATCCATCGTGCGGTGATCTCGACCCGAAAAAGATCGCCGAACTCTGGCCGAGCAGCCT
>JAJFGM010000814.1 GCA_021776145.1 Kiloniellaceae bacterium
GTTGCTTGCGCCGCTCCGGCCGGTTCGATCGCAATTATTGATACCAACGCGATGCATCGCGGCAATCGTAATGGCGGCCCGCGAAGGGACACGTGGAATTTCGCCTACAGGGCGCCAAACGCGCTCACCACCGAGTTGTCAAAGCGGCCGCCTCTGAACCCGGAAGTTGCCGCCAATCTCACAGAGGAACAGCGCTTTGTTGCCCGGCTCGACGGATCAGAGTCGATATAGGCACGATCCCGCATCCGGGAAATAACTACATTGGGGCAGGTCTCCCAACCACGGCATCGTCGTCACAAGCATCATTACGGTTTTCGAAGACAAACGGCATGAGCAAGCAACTTGAAATCCCGTCAGCCCGCGAGAAGGCGCTGTTCGATGAGACCGGATATTTCCTGCTTAAAGGATTGTTCTCTCCCGACGAAGCGCGGCACTACCGGATGTGCATCAATAAGGTGTTTGATCTGCCAGAGGAAGAACTGGACAACAAACGCATCGATGGCGGCACATTCACGCTTGCAGACGGGGTGACCATGGTACCGGATTTCTGGCCGGTGATTTTCAATGAAAGGCTGTTGGGGGCGGTCCGTGCCCTGCTTGGCAACGACATCCGCTATACGCAACATTCGGATTTGCACATCAATCTTCACGGGGGCCGCTACCACCGCGATAGTGCCTGCCGCGAGTATGGAGTGGGGCCTGACTGGGACGAGGGCAAGGAATCCTACAAGGTCGTGCGCGTAGCCATCTATCTGTCGGAATACCGCGACAGCGGGTCGTCGATTATTGTGCTGCCTGGAAGCCACAGGCGGGAATCATGGCTGAACAACCGGGAGTATGTGTTCTGGAACAAGCTGCGGAGCTTCGCGCGTAAGCATGGCCGCAACGATCTCCTGCCGCATTTGTTTTTCTCAGGGCAAAAAGTGACGGTCAAGACCGAGCCGGGCGACTGCATCATCTTTGATCAGCGGTTGCTGCATGCGGGTGGTGTTATCGGTAAGGCAAAACCGAAATATGCAACCTTCCTGTCCTATGGCCTAGACAATCCGCATTCGCATTACCACCGGTCCTTCTTTCTCAAGCGTCCGACCTACAGCCCGGATATTCCAGCCAAGCTGCAAGAACGCCTGAAGGCGAAAAACCTGCTGCTGGTATAGCCGACACTTTTCGTACCGCCATTCCTTTCACTTCAAGTCTTCCACGAGGTTCTCAAGCATGACCGCCAGCAAACCATTTCTGATTGCCGAAATAGGCATCAACCACAATGGCGACATCGAACTCGCCAAACGCATCATCGCCGATGCGGCAGCGGCTGGGTTCCATGCCGTCAAGTTCCAGAAACGAACCATCGACATTGTCTATGACAAGGAGATGCTGGACAGCCCGCGCGAAAGCCCCTGGGGGACCACCCAGCGTGAGCAGAAGGAAGGTCTCGAATTCGGCAAGGCGGAATATGACGAGATTGACCGCTACTGCAAGGAACTGGGTATCCAGTGGACGGCCTCGTGCTGGGATATGAAAAGCCTTGAATTCCTGCGCGCCTACGATCCGCCGTTCCACAAGATCGCCTCACCCATGCTGGGACACATACCGTTGCTAAAGGCGATCGCAGCCGACGGAAAGAAGACCTACATCTCAACAGGCATGTCGACGCTGGAAGAGATCGACGAAGTGGTCGATATTTTTCGCGCGGCAAAGTGTCCCTTCGAGCTGATGCATTGTAATTCGACCTACCCGATGGAGGTTGAGGCAGCGAACCTGCAATGCATTCCGATGTTGCGCGAGCGTTACAAGTGCGACGTCGGTTATTCGGGGCATGAGACCAGTCTGGTGACGGTGTGTATTGCGGCAGCGGCGTTAGGCGCCACGTCGATCGAGCGGCACGTTACGCTTGATCGCGCGATGTACGGGTCGGACCAGTCCGCCTCGATTGAGACAAAGGCACTCAAGAGCTTCACCACCGCACTCTTTGCTGTGCCGGGTATTCTTGGCACTGGCGAAAAGCGGGTACTCGAAACTGAAGCGCCAGCCCGCGAGAAGCTACGCCTGAGCATCGAGGCCTGAGCCTATGCCTCGCGTCGTTGCCGTCATTCCCGCCCGTGGCGGCTCAAAAGGTATTCGCAACAAGAATCTGGCCGATTTTTGCGGCAAGCCGCTGGTGGCCTGGACGATCGAACAGGCGCTTGAAGCACGGAGGATCGACGAGGTCTGGGTGAGCAGTGACGACAAAAAGATTCTTCAAATGTCGGAAAGCGCTGGCGCGAAACTTATCGAACGACCTGTGGAATTGTCCGGCGACGAGGCATCTTCAGAATCCTGCTGGCTTCATGCCATAGACACTATCGACGCTATGGGCGGCGCGCCCATCGACATTCTGGTAGCCCCGCAATGTACTTCGCCAGTAAGAGAGGTGCGCGACTTCGACGAGGCAATGGAGCTATATGAGAGTGAGGGATGCGACTCATTGTTTTCTGCAACTGCGATACCCGATTTCAATATCTGGCGTCCCGGCGAAGATGGCGGCCTTGAAAGCTACACCTACGATTATCGCCATCGTGGCAGGCGGCAGGACAAGGGGCAGCAATTTCTTGAAAATGGCTCGTTCTGGATCGTCGCCGCGTCCTTCCTGCGCAGCGAGGGAAACCGCCTTGGTGGCAAGATTGGCGTTTATCCGATGGAATTCTGGAAATCGTTTCAGATAGACGAGGCAGAGGATTTGCGCTTCTGTGCCGCGCTGATGCGTGAGTATGGGCTGGCAGCCAAGTAGGATGACTACCAGCAGACCAAATAACCCGTGGCTGATCGGCGGCCCTGGCCGCAGTGGCAAGACCTATCTCGTCGAAACGCTGTGGGAGCATGGCGGGGCCGTTGCCGGCTTTCCGCTGGAAGGTCTTTTTACGGTTTACAACTCGCGATGGTTGTTTCTGACCAGGCAAGCCCAGGAAGATTTTCTTGAGGAGTACCTGACTCGGCCGCGCTACACCGATGCCGGTCGCGATACGACACAGACGCCTACGGAATTTTTCAAGTCATCTCCTGCCAAACTACGTTCCGAACTGCCCGCTGATAAAAGGCATCCATTGGCGATCATAGACTGGGTTCTTGAGCGTTTTGCGAAAGAGAACGGACACGATACCTGGGCCGCTTTCGATCTGCATCCGGAATTCCGCTACGCCTCTTTCCACAGACATATACCAGGCGTCAAGCTTGCCATATTGGTCCGCGACGCTCGCGAGGCAATCAGCGCCGCACTTTACTGGCGCGGAGATCCCGGCAATGGAAAATCACGGGATGCGCGTTTCAAGCACAGCCTTATTCTTTACTGTCTGAGTATGCAGACCGGGCGCGCCCTTGCGCTCCGTTGGCCGCAGGACGTTCACATCTTTAACTTCAACGCCCTTGTCGAGGGAGACGAAACCGAACGTGCCCGGATATCGCGGACATTTGGAATTTCGCTAGCGGCCGTGCGCAAGGGGTATGCGTTCAGACCGCATTTCTCCCATGAAAAAAGTAATCAAATTTGCATGCCGGACGGCAGTAGCGCGGCACTTTTGTCGGAGATTGAGCTGGCAGAAATAGCTCTGCTGACTGGT
>JAJFGM010000815.1 GCA_021776145.1 Kiloniellaceae bacterium
CGAACGGCCTGATGGTGCCGGTGGTGCGCGATTGCGACCAGAAGTCCTTTGCCGAGATCGAAAGCAGCCTGGGGGATCTGGCGGCGCGTGGCCGCGACGGCAAGATCAGCATGGACGAAATGAGCGGCGGCAGCTTCACCATCACCAATGGCGGTGTGTTCGGATCGCTGCTGTCGACACCGATCATCAACATGCCGCAGTCGGCGATCCTTGGCCTGCACAAGATCCAGGAACGGCCGATGGCGGTTGCCGGCGAGGTCGTCGTGCGGCCGATGATGTATCTGGCCCTGTCCTACGATCACCGCATTGTCGATGGCCGCGAGGCCGTGACCTTCCTGGTCCGCGTCAAGGAGAACATCGAGGATCCGCAGCGCCTGCTTCTCGACCTTTGAGACCCGAGGGGACTCGAACCCGCGATGGACGACGAGCAAAAGACATCGGCGCGCGATGTTCACAGGGCCTTGCGGCTGCTCGAGCGGGGCGCCGACGCCGATTATGAAATCGACCTCAGCGGTCTCGACCTCGCGCATGCCCTGGCTTCCATCGACCAGATGATCGAGCGCCAGCGGTTCCGCGAAGCCGAGCGACAGGTGCGCGTCCGCCTCGACCCCGCGACCGCGCGCAGCGGCGAAACCCTGTTTCAGCCGGTCGGGCGGCATCTGCTGGGGCTGATGAAGCGCGAATTGGTGCTGCGCTGCACGCCTTTGGCGGGCGACGCCGGCAGCGGCTTTCTGCTGGTGCTGCCGGGACGCGGCGAAGACGACGAGGATGTCTGAGCGGCCACCGTTGTGTCGTTCCCGACAATACGACCGACCTGTCGCTCGGCGGCAGTTGTGACACGGGCCGATTGGGCGACCGGGTAAAACGAGCAAGGGGAAGCGAGCAATGGCGGACAAGCTTTACGATCTGGTGGTAATCGGCGGCGGCCCCGGCGGATACGTTGCGGCGATCCGTGCCGCGCAACTCGGCATGACGACGGCCTGTGTCGAGGGCCGCGGCAGCCTCGGCGGCACCTGCCTAAACGTCGGCTGTATTCCCTCCAAGGCGCTGCTGCAGTCGTCGGAGCTGTTCGCCGAGGCGCGCGACCACCTGAAGGACCACGGCGTCGTGCTGCCCAAGGTCGAGCTCGACCTGGCGACCATGATGGGGCGCAAGAACAAGATCGTCTCGGACCTCACCGGCGGCATCGAGTTTCTCTTGAAGAAGAACAAGGTCGATTACGTCAAGGGTTGGGGCTCGATCCCTCGGGCCGGCGAGGTCGCGGTGGCCTCCGATGACGGCGGCACGCAGACCTTGAAGACACAAAAGATCCTCATTGCCACGGGTTCGGAATCGACACCGCTGCCGGGTGTCGCGACCGATGAAAAACAGATCGTCACCTCGACCGGCGCCCTCGATCTGAGCGATCCGCCGAAGAAGATGGTGGTCATCGGCGCCGGTGTCATCGGCCTCGAGCTCGGCTCGGTCTGGTCGCGCTTGGGTTCCGAGGTGACGGTGATCGAATTCCTCGACCGCGTCCTGCCCGGCATGGACGGCGAGATCTGCAAACAGGCCAAGCGGGTCTTTTCCAAACAGGGTCTGAAGTTCAAGCTGAACAGCAAGGTGACCCAGGCCACCGCCGACGACGCCGGGGTGACACTGACCGTCGAGCCGGCCAAGGGCGGCGCGGCCGAAGAGCTGCGGGCCGACATCGTTCTCGTCTCCATCGGCCGCCGCCCCTTTACCGTGGGACTTGGCCTGCAGGAGCTGGGCGTGGTGATGGACAACCGCGGTGTCATCCAGGTCGATGCCAGCTACCAGACCTCAGTGCCCGGCATCTACGCTATCGGCGACTGCGTGCCCGGCCCGATGCTGGCACACAAGGCCGAGGAGGACGGCGTCGTGGCCGCCGAGATCATGGCCGGGCAGTCGGGTCACGTCGACTACAACCTGGTGCCCGGTGTCGTCTACACCTGGCCGGAAGTGGCCGCCGTCGGACGCACCGAGGAATCGCTCAAGGCCGACGGTATCGACTACCGCGTCGGCAAGTTTCCCTTCTCCGCCAATTCCCGGGCCCGCGCCAACGGCGATACCGACGGCTTCGTCAAGATTCTCGCCGAGACCCGCAACGACCGCGTGCTTGGCGTGCACATCCTTGGGCCGCTGGCCGGCGACATCATCGCCGAGGCGGTGACGGTGATGGAGTTCGGTGGCTGCGCCGAGGACATCGCCCGCACCTGCCATGCCCATCCGGGCGTCGGCGAAGCGGTGAAGGAAGCCGCTTTGGCGGTCGATGGCCGAGCTATTCATATCTGAGCGGCGCCTCTCCAAAGCGATCTGTCCGACGGGTCGCGCATGACCGGGGGCGGGGCGCACGAGAAAGCGCGGTCCGGCGGTCCGGCGGGGATCCCGCTGATCCTGCTGTTCTGCCTGGCCGAGATCTTCGGGATGAGCGGTTTCGGCTGTTTCCCGGCGCTGCTGCCCGACTTCCGCGCCGCCTGGGCGCTGAGCAATACCGAGGCCGGCTGGATCAACGGCATATATTTCGGCGCCTACATGGTCACCGTGCCGATCCTGGTCGGCCTCACCGACCGTGTCGATCCACGCGGTATCTATCTCGGCTCGGCGCTGCTGTCGGGCCTGGCGCTGCTCGGTTTCGCGCTGCTCGCCGAGGGTTTCTGGAGCGCGCTCTTCTTCCGCGCCCTGGCCGGCGTCGGCCTGGCCGGCACCTACATGCCGGGCCTGAAGGCGCTGACCGATCATATGCCCGAACGCCTGGCCTCGCGGTCGGTCGCCTTCTATACCGCTTCCTTTTCCATCGGTTCGGCGCTCTCCTTCTATCTCACCGGCGAATTGGCGGCGGCCGCGGATTGGCGCTGGGCGTTCGGCCTGCTGTCGCTGGGCCCCCTGTTGGCGATGCTGCTGGTGGCGCTGAAAGCGCCGCCCAGCGAGCCGCACCACCTGAGCAAGCCCGAGCGGCTGCTGCTCGATTTCCGCCCGGTGTTGCGCAACCGCCGGGCCCTGGCCTACGTCCTGGCCTATAGCGCCCACAACTGGGAGCTCTTTGCCCTGCGCAGCTGGCTGGCGGCCTTCCTAGTCTTTTCGCTCGGGCTGCAAAGCGACGGTGCCTGGGGCGCCGGCTGGAGCGCGCCGACGGTGGTCGCCATTGTCGTCATGCTCGGCCTGCCGTCGAGTGTGCTCGGCAACGAGGCGGCGCAGCGCTTCGGGCGTCGCCGTGTCGTGCTGACCGTCATGAGTGCCTCGGCCGTCGTTGCCCTCGGCATCGGCTTCACGGCGCCACTGCCCTTCTTCCTCGTCGTGCTCTGCTGCTTCCTTTACGGCGTGACGGTCACCGCTGACTCCGCCTCCATCACCGCCGGCGCCCTGGCGGCGGCGGCGGCCGGACAGCGCGGCGCCACCATGGCCGTGCATTCCTTCATCGGCTTCGCCGGCGCCTTTGCCGGCCCCGTGGTCTTCGGCGGCGTGCTCGATGTCGCCGGCGGCGCCGAATCGCTGCTCGCCTGGGGCCTGGCCTTCGCTTCGGCCGGTCTTGCGGTCGCGATGGGTCCGCTGGTCCTGGTGACGATCGGGCGCAAGGCGTGAGTGGCATCTAATATAATCCCTATACAGCACTTTCCCTCTGGCCTATTGTTTTTGGAGCGAATGAAACATTAACGCGCAAAGCGTGAGCGCGGAGAATGTACACGCCTTCTTTCCCTGGGGTCAGGAAGAGCCAAAGGCG
>JAJFGM010000816.1 GCA_021776145.1 Kiloniellaceae bacterium
GCCGTCGATGCGCTGGATGTCGTACTGGCGTTTGGCGACCTCCAGCTCGCGAACGATCTCGCGGCCATCGGGCAAGACAACACGCAGGTTGGCGTTGGCCGCCGCGTCGCGGCCAAAACCGAAGAGGAATCGTCCGTTTTCGGAGACCCGCAAGGGGCGGCCGTCGAGCGTCGCTTCCGCGCCCGGCAAGGTCGTCGCAATGATCAGTCCGCCTTGCGTCAGCGGACCTTCCAATTCCAGACCCGGTTCGACCAGGTCCGATTGGGCCAGGCCCGATTGGCTGTGGGCCGGTCCAGTAAGACCCGCCGTCAGCAACAGCGAAACCGCAATCAGAATGCCAGCGCGGCGCCTTGCCAAAAGCTGTATCACAGCAGCGACCCCTGCGAACCGTCATCGGGCTTGCGCTTCGGTCGTGCCGGCGCGCGCGGCGCGGCACTCTTGGCGCCGCCGCCCGCTCCGACACCCACGGCGGCGGCATGACCATCGCCGAATTCGATGTCGAGCGCCAATCCCGGCGTCACCGCGGCGGCACCGGCAACGAGCCCGTCGGGACCGCGCACGACGGCAAAGCCGCGTTGCAAGACATTTTGATAGGAGACGCTGTCGAGCACACGCGCCAGAGCCTCGAGCTCGCCGCGCGCGTCGCCCAGCGCCCGGCCGCAGAAGTCACGCAACCGGCGGCCGGCGTCGAGACGCGCCAAGTCCTCATCGGCACTTCGCAGAGCACGCCTGCCGACGCCGCCCAAACGGTCCGCCTCGGCGGCCAGGCGCTCCTTGGCGAAGTTGAGCTGCTGACGGGGATGCGGCAGCGCCGCCTGCAAGCGGCCAACCTCGGCGGTCAGCCCCTGCAAGTGGCTTTGCATAGCATTGGCCAAACGCTCGCCGCGCTCGTCGAGGCGCTGGCTCATCTCTTCGATCAGGCGCTTGGGTTCCGGAAGTCCGCGTCCCAATCCCTCGACCAGGGTGCGGCGCTCGTCGAGCAGGCGGCCGCCGGCGGCCAGCATGCGGCGTTCGAGCTCGGCAAGTTCGGCCAGCAGGTCGCGGCGCACCGGCACCGCCATTTCCGCCGCCGCCGTCGGCGTCGGCGCGCGCCGGTCGGAAGCGAAATCGATAAGGGTCGTGTCGGTTTCGTGCCCCACCGCCGAGATCAGCGGGATCTCGCTGGCCGCCGCGGCGCGCACCACGACCTCTTCGTTGAAGGCCCAGAGATCTTCCAGTGAACCGCCGCCGCGAGCGACGATCAGGACATCGGGTCTGGGTGCCCCCGACGACTCCGCCGTGCCCAGGCGGTTGAACCCGGCGATGGCGGCGGCGATCTGCTCGGCGGCACCCTCGCCCTGCACCAGGACCGGCCAGACCAGCACGTGGCGCGGGAAACGGTCGGCCAGGCGGTGCAGGATGTCGCGGATCACCGCCCCGGTCGGCGAGGTGACGACGCCGATCACCTGGGGCAGATAGGGCAGCGGGCGCTTGCGCTCGGCCGCGAACAGGCCCTCGGCCATGAGTTTGCGGCGGCGGTCCTCGAGCAGCTTGAGCAGCGCCCCCTCGCCGGCCAACTCCATGGCGTCGATGACGATCTGGTACTTGGAGCGGCCGGGATAGGAGGTAATACGGCCAGAGACGATGACTTCCATGCCGTCTTCCGGACGCAGGCCGAGCTTGCCGGCGACGCCGCGCCAGCAGACTCCGTCGAGCACCGCCTTATCGTCTTTCAGTGCCATGTAAAGATGGCCCGAGGCGGCGCGTTTGAAGCCCGAGATCTCGCCACGGATGCGCACCCGGTCAAAAGTGCTCTCCAGGGTGCGCTTGACAGCCTGGGAAACCTCGGAAACCGAGTATTCGGGGAGGTTGGTGCCGGCTGCGGGGGGGTCGGCGTCGGAAATATCAGTCATCGAATCCGCATCCTATGCTAAAAGGCGCGCGCGTGGGAGAGCGCTATACGCGCTGAGCCATCGCGCCGGCAAGACCGGTGCCGCCCAACGCTGAAAGGAAAAGGCGGAATGAGGATTCTGGTGATTGGCGGCGGCGGCCGCGAGCACGCGCTGTGCTGGTCCATCGCCAAGTCGCCGCTGTGCAACGCGCTCTATTGCGCGCCGGGCAATGCCGGCATCGCCGAGGACGCCACCTGTGTCGACATCGCCGCCGAGGACAGCGAAGGCGTCATCGCCTTTTGCAAGGAAAAGGCCATCGAATATGTCGTCGTTGGCCCGGAGGCGCCGCTGGTGTTGGGCATGGTCGATCGCCTCGAAGCCGCCGGCATCGCAGCCTTCGGACCCAGCGCCACCGCGGCGCAATTGGAAGGCTCGAAAGGCTTCACCAAGGACCTCTGCCGGAAGTACGGCATCCCAACCGCGGCCTATGGCCGCTTCCGCGACGCCGCGGCCGCCAAGGCCTATGTGCGCGAACAGGGTGCCCCCATCGTCGTCAAGGCCGACGGCCTGGCGGCCGGCAAGGGCGTGACCGTCGCCATGAGCGAAGCCGAGGCGCTTGCCGCCATTGATGTCGCCATGACCGATGCGGCTTTCGGTGCCGCGGGGGCGGAACTCGTCGTCGAAGCCTATCTCGAAGGCGAGGAAGCCAGTTTTTTTGCCCTGGTCGACGGCGAGACCGCGCTGCCGCTGGTCTCGGCCCAGGACCACAAGCGGGCTTACGATGGCGACCTGGGACCCAACACCGGTGGTATGGGCGCCTATTCGCCAGCACCGGTGATGACCGAGGCGCTGACGGCGGAGGTGATGCGCAGCATCATCGAGCCGACGGTCGCCGGCCTCAAGGCCGAAGGCACCCCCTTCAGGGGCGTGCTCTACGCCGGACTGATGATCGACGCGGCGGGACGTCCACAGCTCATCGAATACAATGTGCGCTTCGGCGACCCTGAGTGCCAAGCGATCCTCATGCGCCTAGAGTCCGACCTGCTGCCGGTGCTCATGGCAACCAGCGACGGTACGCTGTCCAACTTCGACCTGAGCTGGCGAGACGACGCCGCCCTTTCGGTGGTCATGGCCGCCAACGGCTATCCCGGTGCTTACGAGAAAGGCACGCGGATCGGCGGCTTACGGGAGGCCGACAGCGCCGGCGTCAAGGTCTTCCACGCCGGCACCAAGCACGGCGCCGACGGCACCCTCCTGGCCAATGGCGGCCGCGTGCTCGGCGTCACCGCCCTGGCCCCCAGCATCGCCCAAGCCCAGGCGCGCGCCTATGCCGCGGTCGACCGCATCGATTGGCCGCAAGGCTTCTGCCGCCGCGACATAGGCTGGCGCGCCGTCAAGCGTGGAAACTAGTGGCTCGACACAGGAGTTAGGAGATCCGGCATGGCCGTGGAAGTGCGCTTCATTCTCTTCTCCATGAAGGAGATCACGCAGGCCCTGGTGGCCCATTTGAGGAAGGCCGGCAAGCCGCTGCCGGTCGGCTCGGTCCGCCGCGTCTCCCTTGCGGCGGCGCCGACCCTGAACGTTGCTATCGACCTGGTGCCCGACAAAGAAGGCGAGGCGGTGCGGATGACCGTCAAGGAAGGCGAACTGATCGCCATGATCATCGCCTTTTGCATCGATCAGCACATCCCCTTGCCGCGCGATGGCGCCAAGAGCCTGCGGCTGGTTGAGAACGAGTTCTACCTGGTCGTTGCCCTGGGCGCGAGCGAGGAGCATATGAAAATTTTCAAGTAGGCGCGCCGGCTGCTTCGCTTGGCCGGGCAAACGAAAAAGGCCGCGGGGCAAGGCGCCCCGCGGCCACTTTCTTGGCGTAAAGTCGACCGCCGATACTACGCGGCGCGCACCTTTTGGATAAAGCTGTCGACTTCGGTGCGTAGCACCTCGGACTGCTGCGACAGCTCGCCGGCGGCCTGAAGCACTTCGTTGGCCGAGGTTCCGGTTTGCGTCGCCGCCTGGGTGACGCCAGCGATGTTACTGTTGACCTCCTGCGTGCCGCTGGCGGCCTCCTGGACGTTGCGCGAGATCTCCTGTGTCGCGGCGCCCTGTTCCTCGACGGCGGCGGCGACACCACTGGCAATTTGATTGATCTCGCCGATGGTGGTGGCGATTTCGGTGATGGCCTTGGCCGACTCCGTCGTCGCACTCTGGATGCCGCCGATCTGGCTGGAGATCTCTTCCGTCGCCTTGGCGGTCTGGGTGGCCAGTGACTTGACCTCCGAGGCCACGACGGCAAAGCCCTTGCCGGCTTCGCCGGCACGCGCCGCCTCGATGGTGGCGTTGAGGGCCAGCAGGTTGGTCTGTTCGGCGATGTCGGAGATCAGTTTCACGACTTCGCCGATCCTGTTCGCCGCCTCGACCAGGCCGGAGACCTGATCCGTCGTCTTTTGCGCCTGCTCGGCGGCGCCGCTGGCGATCTGCGAGGAGTGCTGGACCTGACCGCTGATCTCGGAGATCGAGGCAGAAAGTTCCTCGGCGGCCGAAGCCACGGTCTGGACGTTGTTGGTCGCCTGGTCCGACGCGGCGGCGGCGGCGGTCGACTGCTGACTCGTCTGCTCGGCGGTGGCCGACATCGACTGCGCCGTCGCCTGCATTTCCGTCGCGGCCGAAGAAACCATATCGACGACGCCCTTGACACTGGACTCGAAGCCATCGGCAAGCTCGTTCATGGCGCGCGTCTTTTCCTCCGTGGCGCGTTTTTCGTTCTCGACCTGCTCCGCCTCGAGGCGTTTCATTTCAATGGCGTTTTCCTTGAAGACCTGGACGGCGGCGGCCATCTGACCGATTTCGTCGCCGCGATCACGGGCAGGAATCTCTAATTCGTGATTGCCCTCCGCCAAACGCTGCATGGCGTCGGTCATGGACTGGATCGGCTTGGATAGGCCGCGTCCGATCAACCACGCCATTCCGATCGCGATCACGATGGCAATACCGTTGGCGATGATCGTCAGGGTCTCGCCCGAAGAAATCTCGGCCTGGGTCTCCTCGCCGATCCTCACTTCATCCTCGACCGCGCTCGCCTTGATTTCGGCGGCCATCGTGCCGATTTCCTCGCCGAGGACCGATATGGTCTCGTCGCGGATCTGATTGCGCTCCAGAATGACCTGGCCGATCGCCGCGGCAGCTGCCTGGTAGGCCTCGAGCTGCGGCACGATCTCGTGGAGGACTTCCCGCCGGCTCGGATTCTCGACGCTTTCCTCCAGCCTCGTCGTCGCGGCTTCCGCCTTCAACAGCTCCGCGTCGACACGCGCCAGATCGGACTCGCTGTTGGTCAAGAGGAACTTGGCCACATAGAGTCGGCCCAGCATCAGGCTTTCCTGCACCAACGCCGCGTCGTAAGCCGTTTGCACATCGCCGTCGTCCGCCGCCGATTGGGCAATTTCCGTCAGACCCTTGCGGACTTGCGGACCGATGACGTCCAGCTGTGTTGTCACCAGGCGGTCGCGTTCGGCATAGAGCTCGATCACCCGCTGCAGACCGGCTTCATAGGCGTGGATGTCCTCGGCAATTTTTTCAATACGCTCGGCACGGTAGGGTTTTTTGATCTCCTCGCGGGCCAACTCGGTGCCGGCCTTGACCTCACCGAGAAACCTGTTGGTCGCCGCCAAGTCATGTTCCGAACGCGTCACCAAGTATTCGCGCGTATTGAGCAGGGTCTTCGCCATGTCGGCGTTGATTTCCGATGCCAGCAGCGCATCGTTGGCCATGTCTTCGTAGTCATGGTACGACGCGCTGAAACTGAACATGGATACGACCGCGATCGCACCGGCGATGGCCGCGACCGCGATTACGGCGCCAAAACCGGAAAATATCTGGCCGGCGATACCGAGTTTGGAGATCAATTTTTTCATAACCGGGGTCTTCCTCATTCAAACGCAGAAGTTGGTCTGTCCAACCAATCATGTGCTGGAAGGAAGGATATTTAGCGTGAAACCATAAAAAACAGATTAAATTTTTCTACCATCTAGTTACATTAGAAAAATATCATGTAAATTTCCCTCCGCATCAAAATTTTGTTGGATGTTACAGTTGAATATCTAGACCTCCAGTCAATCTCAGGGCGGCTCGGGCCTCTTGCGTAGCTCTCCGGTCGCGGCTCAATGGGTCGAGGTTGCAGCACTGTGCGCGGCGCGATCGCTTGGAACGACCCTTGGCTTCCGATCGATCACGTAAACCCGCTCATGGATCGGGCGGCGCGCCGCTTTTCGATGAAGGTGTCGACTTCGCCACGCCGGATCTCGGACAGCTCGCCGACGTCCCGATTTACGCCGCCGCGCCCGATTCCTCGACGCGGACGGCAACGCCGACAGCGATCTGATTGATCTCGCCGATGGTGGTGGCAACTTCGGTAATGAACCGCGCGGCCTCGATGGTGGCGTTGCGGGCAAGTAGGATGGTTTATTCAGCGATGTCGGAAATCAGATTTACCACCTCGCCAAACCTCTTTGCCGCCTCGACCAGGCCAGTGTCGGCGAACTTGACTCGGATTCCGACGGTCCGGCCTCCGGCATCCCTTACCGGCGCGGCAAAAGTCGGGACGTAGCCGTCGTCATGTTAGAAGCTATCGACCGCGGGGTCGCGGTTTGCTTGTTCGACGACCGTCCCGCTTAAACTGTTGCTGCCAGGGAGAAAATCGCCCACCAGCAGCGATGCGTTGAGACCGAAGGCCTGAACGTTGCCATGGCGATTTCCTCGTCGGCCCTAAAGGGGCGGTGAGCAAAAAAGCAAAAAAATGACCGCGGGACGGATTGTCCCACGGCCATTTTCCTTGGCCACCACTTTTCCCGGCGGCCCTTTCTCGGAGGCCCTTTCTCGAAGGCCGGTGTCGCTGGTGCGTTAGGCGGCACGCACCTTTGCAATAAAGCCATCGACTTCGCCACGCAGGATCTCGGA
>JAJFGM010000817.1 GCA_021776145.1 Kiloniellaceae bacterium
GATCGAATCCATTTTCGCCAGGGCGCGCTCGACACCCTTGGGAGTCTCCAAGACACCATAGACTTCTTCTTGCGGCACCCCGTCGGCAATGAGCGCCCATTCCAAAATCACTGTCGGATCGTTTCGAATGGCGCGCGGTCCGGGGACCTTTTTGGTGTTGAAAAAATCCGCGACGGAGGTCGGCGGAGCATCGCCAAAGGCTTCCTTGTTGTAGCCGAAAATCGTCGCCCAGACGATCACACCAACGCCACAGGGATTCAGCGCCCCTTCCACGAAATCCTCGCGAAAGCCGGTTCCGTCCGTGCCATCGGGCAATTCAATGTCCTCGACGTTTTCCAAAAGCCCTTCGTTACAGGCGCGCAGGGAATCCGCCTGGGTCAGATCGACGACGTCCCAAACGACGTTTGCGGACTCCACCTGATCGCGGATTTCGCCAATGCCGCCGTCGTAGTGTTCCACCCTCACACGGGCTCCGGTGGTCTCTTCGTAGGGGCGGACAAAACCCAACATCTGGCTGCGCATGTAGGGCCCGGTCCAGGAGGTAAAGGTGATCTCCTTGCCTTGCTGCACCGTGGTGCTGTCCTGAGCGAGGGCCCCGACACTGGTTATCGCTGCGCCGAGGAAAACCAGGACGGCAAGTCTGTCGCAAAAATCTTTGGATCGATTTTGAGTCATCTGCTTCCCCCTATTTCACTTCTTGAACAAGGCGTTGTCAGACCTCACCGCCTAAATATCTCTTCGCGGAAGCTGACAACTTTCCTGGTGTTCTGGTTCTGGAACTTCGTCTGATCGAAACTGAAAACCGCAAGCGGACTATACGTTTTATTGAAGAGCAAAGACTCCCGACTCGACTGTTTGCCGGTGTTCGCAGGTCCCGTCGCCCAAACATGCAGGCCAAGGAAAGCTTAAACGCCAGCATGGAGAGTACTGATGCAGATGCGGCGCCTTTGCCCTTAGTCGCGCCACAACACCGTCTATGAAAACCAGCAAAATTTCGCCGAGGTGTTCGAGGTCGGCCAACTTTCGGGACTGACCACGGCCGCCCCGACCGTCAGCTCCGCCACGGCGGCGTTGACAACGAATCAGGGTTCGGGGCGACCCCCGCCGTATCCGGCGCGGCCAACCCCTTGCCGGCATTTTCCGAAAGCGTCGCAATCCTGTCGCATTGCAAAACCGCGTCGCGTCCCAGAACCCGGTCACGGGCCGGTCGATCGCGCCAACTGTCCCAGGCCGAGGTCTCGCGTTTGAACAGGCAGAGAAAGTCCCTGGCCAGGTTGACCTCCACGAACCAAGCGCCGCAGTCGTTGCCATGCCCGAAGTGGGAAGGACCGGAGGCTTTCGCCTGGCACAAACGCCACGCCTGCCAGGCAAGGACGAACTGGTCGCGAGGGATGTCGGTCGGGTCGAAGTCGATCGCCAAGTGAGCAAGATGGGCTTCGTCCAATTGCGCATCGTTCCTGGCTCAATCAGACGGGTGCTGACAGCTTCAGCACACAGTGGTATTACCAATTCCTATTCTGACGGAACAGACCCGAGACGAAGACACGAGGGGAGAGATCAATCATGCGTGTATGCATTGTCGGCGCCGGCGCCATCGGCGGGCTCTTGGGCGCGAAAATGTCGCTGGCCGGCGACGCGGTCACGGTCATCGACCAGGGTCGCCACCTCGCCGCCATTCGCGAAAACGGCCTCAAGCTGATCTGGGAAGACGGCAGCGAACATCTCGCCAAGGACATCGTCGCCGGCGACGACATCGAAGCGGCCGGTCAGCAGGATCTGGTGATCCTCGCCTTGAAGGCCCACTACCTCGACAGCGTGGCGCCGAAGCTGGCGCCGCTGCTGACGCCGGAGACGACGATCGTCACGGTGCAGAACGGCATTCCCTGGTGGTACTTCCACAAACACGGCGGTCCCTTCGATGGACAGCGGCTGACCACCCTCGACCCGACCGGCGTGCTGACCAAGCACATCGATGCCGACCGCATCGTCGGCTGTGTCGTCTATCCAGCGGCGGCGGTTCCCGAACCCGGCGTTATTTGTCACGTCGAGGGCGACCGCTTCCCGGTCGGCGAACTCGACGGCTCGCAGAGCGCGCGGGCGCAACGGCTTCACGATGGCCTGGTCAACGCCGGATTTCGTTCGCGCATTCTCGACGACATCCGCTCCGAGATCTGGCTCAAGGCGTGGGGCAATCTGTCGTTCAATCCGATCTCGGCGCTGACCCATTCGACCCTGGTCGACATCTGCCAATTCCCAGAAACCCGCAAGCTGGCCGAAAACATGATGCGCGAGGCGCAGGAGATCGCCGAGAAGTTCGGCGTCACCTTCCGACATACGATCGAAAAACGTATCGCCGGTGCCGAAGGCGTCGGCGCCCACAAGACCTCGATGCTGCAGGATGTCGAAGTCGGACGCTCGCTGGAGGTCGAAGCCCTGGTCGGTGCCGTGCTTGAAATGGGCGCCCTGACCGGCACCCCGGCACCCTCGATTCAGGCGGTCTATGCCTGCATCAAACTCTTGAATCGGGTCATGCTGGTCGAAGGCGCCGGGGTCAGGCTGAACCCGGCCGCCTGACTCGAAGGGCCAGCGGACGATCCAGCGCCACACCGGGTCGCTTCATTGGAGCCTCCGTCGCCTTGACGCCCTGGTCGGCGCGGCGCATAAACGCAGGCGGCAAATTGGTGCTACCAAAATGCCAATTTGCGAATGGATCGACAGAGGCCCTCAAATCCTTGGCGTCGAAGGGAGCGAGTATGCGGGCTGGCCGAACCACGCGCGCGCTGGACGAAGACAGCAGGTTTCAGGAGATCCCGCGCGAGCGCGTCGCCGACCGCGTCGCGCAAGAGCTCTTGCGCTTGATCTCGAGCGGTCAGTTGGCACCCGGCGAACGCCTGCCGGGCGAGCGTCAATTGGCCGAAATGATGAGTGTTAGCCGAGTTTCGATCCGCGCGGCGCTGCAACAACTCAAAACCCAGGGCTTCGTCAGCGCGGTTCAAGGCGGCGGCACGCGCATCATCGCCACCTCCGACGCCCTCGACAGCGCCCTGTCGAAGCTGGTCAAGACGAACCGACAGAACCTCCACGATCTCGCCGAAATTCGCATGAATATCGAAGTCTGGGCGGCGCGGCGCGCGGCGGAACGGGCCAGCGAACA